>SVMQ01000131.1 GCA_015067375.1 Oscillospiraceae bacterium
CGCATTATTACTATTACTGTAGGTATCTTGCGCCGTTTATAATTATCGTTGCGCTTATGGCAGGTATGCTGATAACAGGCAAATATATAAAACGCATTGCTGTGGTTTCTGCTGCATTGTTGACATTGCCCTTTGATGCAGTACTGGTAACGCAGAAAGACGATACAAAAATGCAATGGAACATGATAACCGAAGTATGCGACATCATTGACAGCGATGACGCTGTTGTTATAGGTCGTAAAAATCTGCTGGGTCATCTCTTGCTGCATCCGATAAAGGAAATAGCAGGTGCAGCGGTATTCCCCGAATTTGAATGTACCTCGCTGTCAGACCAGCTTAAACAGCTGGACGAGCAATACGATACGGTATATCTTATCTATACGACAGAGCAGCTTTCACAGGAGCTTGACGGACTTTCTGTCGTCTACAAAAGCACTATCGAAAGCAGTGAGGATATAAAGCACGAAAAACGGGCAACATCATGGTTTGCACTGCCGTTATATTTTACAAGATATAAAAGACCGATCACGATATACCGCTTTCCAAAATAGAATAACATTATATTCTTGAAAAAACTCTCAGGCTTGCGACCTGAGAGTTTTTCGTATATGTAGCCTATTACGATGTCGGAACGATCACTTGAAATCCGCTTGTGTGAATGTGTGTTTTGTATCATAGCCCCTGTCCATACATATATCAAAGGAAAACGCTTCGAGGTCATACACGCAGGACCATTCTGTACCTCTTGTCATGTCTTTGTTTTCCCAGCTTGCGTCAGCGGCTACTGTCATAGCTTCGTCCGCAGTAAGGATGCCATTATTTTCAGAGAGCCGCTGTTTTATGATCGCGTATCTGTCACAGTGCCAGTCAGGGTCGAAAAATTCATTGTTGCTCATGACGTCGTTAGTGCAGGCTGTGTCCTCAACGATATACGTTTCGCTGTCCGTCCATTCCACAATGACCGACCGTCCTGTTTTGTCGGTGATAAACAGATGATACGAGCGCGAAAGGAATGAGTGTATATCGTAATCATCAAGCAGAGCGATCGCTTCGTCAACGCTTGCACACTTGTCAAGGATGCCTCTTATTGCAGCGAAGATAAGCAGGTCGGCTTTGCCGTTGTCCTGATGAAGCTCGGGTATATCAAGCTCCAGGATGCCTACGCCCACGCCTGCTTCGTTTGCTCCATCCATAGTAACGGATGGTGCGGCAAGCATCAGCGCTTTTGCAGGCAGGGAATCACCGTCAAGGCTCTCCTCAGCGCCTATTCCGAAGAATTTCAGATCCACCACGCCGTAGGAAGCATAGCCGTCCTTTGGTTCGGTGTAGATGACGAGAGTATCAGTTTCGTCGTAATCGAAGTTCCTGCCGAAAAGACGTTTTCCATCAGGGGTCTCTGCTGTGAACGCGCAGCACCCAAAATTGCCTGTGTCAAGCTCGATAGGCAGTCCGAAGAAATGCTCGCTTACTGTCCATTCTATAAACTCGTCGATAGTGCCGATGTCCGCATTCAGAAATTCATCGCATTTATAGTCGTAATGGCAGGTCATCTTGTAAAGCCCGTCTGATACCTTGGTTATCGTCGCCATAGTTCTGAGCTTTCCGCCAAAGGCAATAAGCAGTGCTATAATGAGTACCGCAAGGATGCCTACAAAGATGAGCAGAAATCTCTTTCCGAACAGGGTGGTAAGGAGGATAAAGACAGCCACAGCCATAGCAGCAGAGCCTGTCCATATATAGACACCGCCGTTTGCGGTGTCAGCTACCTCGATATAATATGTAGAGATATTCGCAAGGCTCTCTTTGAACGCGTCTTCGTTGATGATGCCCTCTGTATCTTCGTAGAGTTGCTTTAAGAAGTCGTAATAATCTAAAATGGCTGTTGAAAGCTTCTCGGTGATCGCATCGTTGCTTTTGAGGACAGTACCGCAGAAAGGGAACGGCTTGTTGCTGTATTCGTCGGAGTACTGTGCGTTTTCAAAGATATATTGAACACTTTTCGGCACATCGAAGCCCATGACCATCATATCGCAGTCATCCTCGGCAGAGCTGTATAGCCAGAGAAGATATAATGCGCCGTTATCAGTATCTTCGACATACATGATATCAGCATATACATTGCCGCTGAACGCCTTTCCGACATCCTCGTCTGAGATGTTGAACGGATCAAGGGCAGGCAGAGCGCTGTTAGCGGCATCGCTGTTTTTCACGGCGCCAACGATGGTCGTGATACATCCAGCGATAAATATTACTGCCGCTATGATGATGGGTATGAGCTTCTTTTTCATTAGCTTTCCTCCATTTGCGATACCGCGATATGATTTTACTCTATTATACACCCAAGCGCAGATACGTCAAGCTGATACTATATGTTGATAAGCAGATGGACGCTCATTATGATATATCTATTTTCATTTCAAAGGGCGCAAGGGTGATATCTTCACTGCCGATGCTGAAATGCTGTTCCTTATTTGTGTTATTGAAGATGAAACGTGCCTGTGTGCCGTTACCTGTGCGCGTAGTTATCTCCACATTATCGGGAAGTCCGTCTACGAACGGCATATCCGCTTGTGTCAGGATATCACGCACAAGCCTGTTGTACAGGCTCTTTTCTGTAATAGTACCGATGTAGTATGCCGTGCCATTGCCGTAGGTGTTTCGTGTTATGGCAGGCTTTCCTTTATAGAACTCGCTGTCATATTCTGCAATGACTTCGGCAGTTTCTGTGTGCAGGACATCGCACCATCTGCGGCATTTGTACACGCTGCCGTCTGCAAGCTTCAGCCTTGCTTCATCCCAGCCGATAGGATCGTACTCCTCCACATAAGCGCCGATAAGGCTGCGGTAAGCCGTGGGAAGCTGCTGCATGATACACTTGTTGAACTCATCCTTGACGCCGCTGCGGTTGGTGATGATAACAGTGCCGCCGTTTTCTGTGAACTCATACAAGCGCCTTACAACGTCCGCATTTGTCAGATACATCTGCGGCGCAGCAATTATCCTGTAGCCTGAAAAGTCAGCACGCTGATCTATGATATCCACGTTCAGACCGTATTTTGTAAATGCAGAATGCAGCAGCATAGGCTGTTCCATGTAGTACATTCCGTTGGTCTGCGGCTGTATCTTGAACGCGTACTCGTCCTCGGGAGAATAGAGAATCGCCACATCGGACTTTATCTCGGTGTTGCACACTGCTTTAAGTGCTTTCGCGTCCTTGCACAGGTCAGCGAACTCCGCAAAGCGCCTGCCAGGGACATTAGAGTGGTCGATAAGCCCGTGCCAGTGCATCTCCGCACCGCCTGCGGCATTTCGCCATCTGAAATGCACCACGGTATCCGCGCCGTGCGCGAAAGCCTGCAGTGAATAGCCCTTTATCATTCCCGGGGAAGTCGTTCTTCCCATAGGTGCCCAGCAGCCAAGACCGCCGCTAAGCTCCTCCATTATCCAGAACTTATCGCGCTTAACTCCGCGCATGAGGTCAAGGTGGAATGCGTGGGTGTAGCACTCCTCGGGGTTATCGGGCAGACGGGTAGTGGGGTAGTTGTCATAGGAGATGAAATCAAGCCCCCTGAACTCATCGTAGAAGTTCGGCATATTGGTGCAGAACCATACGTTGGTGGTGATCTTCGCATCAGGGATGTTCTTCCTTATAAGGTCAGCCTGCCAGTTGATATGCTCCACGACGCTGTCGGATGCGTAGCGGTTGAAATCCAGCATATAGGAGGGATTCAGCCACGGGTCGGGATAGCTGCCGAATGGCGGCTCTATCTGCTTCCACGAGGAATATTCGCCGCTCCACATGACGTTTCCGTAAGCCTTGTTCACCGCTTCGACGGTGGAGTACTTGCTTTTCAGCCAGACACGGTATTTTCCGATGCAGGTATCGCAGAAGCAGAAGTTCGCTTCAAGCTCGTTGTCTATCTGCCACGCAACAACAGACTTGTTATCGGCGTAGCGCTTTGTCATGAAGTCGATGATACGTTCGGCATAGCGCAGGAAATCCGCGTTGTTGATGCAGCGGTGACCACGGATGCCCTTTCTGGTCTTTCTGCCATCCTTTTCGGTCTGCACAGAATCGGGATGTTTCTCATAAAACCACAGTGGCGGGCAGTTGGTAGGCGTACAGAGGACTACCTTCATACCACGCTTTGTGAGGATATCTATCACCTCATCCAGCCACTCAAAGGCAAACTCGCCATCCTTCGGCTCAAGCCTGCACCATGCAAACTCTGCAAGACGGACTATCTCCACGCCTGTCTGCTGCATGAGGTCTGCATCCTTTTCCCAGAGGGAACGATCCCACGCTTCGGGGTAATAATCAACACCAATTCTCATAATATGCTCCTTATGTTTTTTGAATTTGATATAGTATACTTAATATAATAATAGCATTGTTTCTGTTGTTTTTCAATGACAAATTGCAATTATTTTCGGTTTTTGTCAGAAAACATCGTAGACGACCGCATCTCGCTATTGTGTGGGTGTAAATAATAAGCGGCACTGCGATCAAAGCAGTGCCGCCGTGATTATTACTCGTCGTTGTCGGAGTTATCAAACCAGACCAACGATCAGTTTAAGAATGTACGAAGCGTCGATAGCGGTAACTGTACCGTTTCCGTCAATGTCAGCCTTCATGGGATCGTTGAATGTTACAAGACCTGTAACCCAGCGCAGTATAAGGGAAGCGTCAACTGCGTTAATGCTCATAGAGTTATCCATATCACCGAGGATATGTGTTGAGGTGTCAGTATATACAGCATAAATGCCTGCTTCAGTTGCACCAAATCTCGCAATACCGTCTTCGTCGACCTTTACGGTCTTTTTGAAGGAGAGTGTAGGAGCATCATACTTATACAGGTTAGCGAACTGACCTGCGTATTGTGTTCCAACAAACACTTCGTAAGAATCAGTATCCTTGTTAAGGACATCAGTCTTTACACTTGTGCCGTCGATGGTTGTTAAAAGTGAGGCGGGAATAGGATCTTTATCAGGCTCATATACAGGTGTATCGCTGCTATATATTAAGTCTGAGGTGATTTCCTCAACGACAGTGAAATTCTGGGCAGTACACTTGATTGCACCGTCAGGCGCACCGCCTTCGCGGAACTCTGCTACGATGGTGTTTATACTGTCAATTTCAAGTTCCTGCAGGATCTCCTTTTTGATGGTGATTCTTGTAGAGCCTTCCTCAACGGTGTAGTCCTCTCCCAACTGAAGCTTTTCACCATTCAGCCACAAGTCGATAAACTCACTGTACTCGCCCTTGGAAACAAACAGCTCATCCTCTTCCGGCAATGCAAGGAAATAACGGTAATATTTATATGACTTCTTACCCAAAGCAGTTATGATATCATGACCGTTGTTGGTTACTTTGCGTACATTTGCTTCAGTATTCTCCTTTACTTCAAGTGTTAAGCTTTTGTTACTGTAACCTGTTACGGAGAATTGTAACATCACATTCAAATTGAATGTGCCTTCCTCCTGAGGAACACCGTATATCTCGTATGTGCTTTCGTTGAACGTCATACCTTCGGGAAGATCGCCGTATAGGGTACATGATTCGAACTCATTCCAGGCAAAGGGATTGTCTGTTTCGAGCTTAATGCTGTATGGAACATACTTTACAGCTTCAAGCTCCTCGTCGATAGCGAGGCCAGGATTACCCGCTTTACCGGAAAGCTTGATAACAACATCCTCCTGACCGTCGGCCTTGATAGTCAGTGTGCCGCCGATCTCACCGTTGTTACCGTCGGGAAGCAGACGTATATTTGCAAGGTTTGCCATTTTGCTTATATCAGAAGTTGTAAAGGGTGCAAGTGTATCGTTCTTTGTGCCACCTACTGTCCAGTATTCGTCAAGCTTTATGTTCTTTGCGTCGGTAAGCTTTACACTGAGACCTGTAAGCGGCTCGTCACCGGTATTTGCAATAAGGATATTATGCGTCCAACCGTAGCAAGCGTTAAAATATACTTTTCGCTCCGAAGGACCGTCGACAAACAGCTTTGCGCCGCCTTCGTTCATTGCGTTTACGGTTATCCAGTAATGCTTCTTTTGTCCCTTGCTATTAGTGAAAGAGTAATGAATAGTGTTGTTTTTAGAGAAGTCCTGAGGCTCTGTACAAACGTCTGTCATCTTTCCTTCGGTTTCGTTATATACTTGAAGGCTCGTTATTTTGGCGTCCAACTCCAACATAATAGAAGACATATCGATGTCGCTGCCATCTTTTTTGGTAATAAAGAATGTCTGATGACCATCTATTGTGCATCTGTCATATTCACGAATGTGTGTCGTATTGTTTTCTTTTGTTGAAAAGCAATCAATTTTATCGTAATTATCTAAAGGATAGGGATAGACACTGTGAATATAGAAATCTGCATTGTACTCGAAAGGCGAGTCAGAGATATCAACACTAT
>SVMQ01000132.1 GCA_015067375.1 Oscillospiraceae bacterium
GCGATATGTATAGTTATCATAATCGCCTGTGCTTTCATGTTTTTCAAGCGCAGGATACAGAACATGAGCAAGAACAAGGCACGTCCCGTTATGGAATACCTTACGGATAACGATGCTATACTGACGGTGTTTGCTTTTTTTGTTATGGTGGCAGCGTTTGTGATAAGCGTTGTTTTCAAGTCTACATCGTCCCTTATCGAAGATCGAATGGACACCATGATATATGGCAGGTACACTGAGGTGTTCTATCCTGTTGCGATATTTGCGGCACTGGTGCTGATATATCGCGGCAAGCTGTCGTTCATCCACACATTCGCGTCGCTTTGCTGCGCGTCCGCGATATGCATAATGACAAAGATATTCACTGTTCCGACAGTGCTTGGCGGAACGCGTATGGTATCGGGAATGATACTGGGTATCGCTCCGTTGCGTTACGGCGAGGGCATCAAAGAGCTTCCAACCGAGGCCACTTTCGATAAGCTGATCACAACGGTGATGGCGATGCTGTTCGTGCTGCTGATAATACAGCTGCTGCGTAAAAAGGACAAGAGGATATACCAGTATTTCTGTTTTCCTCTTGCAGGACTGCTCATCTACACTAACGTCTATTGCTACAAGAATTATAACATGACGCAGTCTAAAAACGCTGTAAACGGCGCGAATTATATGATACAGGCACTTTCAATGATAGAGGACAGCGGAATGACCGTATGCTGCTACGA
Organism: Oscillospiraceae bacterium; assembly: GCA_015067375.1. GTDB lineage: Bacteria > Bacillota > Clostridia > Oscillospirales > Ruminococcaceae > CAG-115. The sequence goes on from SVMQ01000132.1 coordinate 723, forward strand.
CCTGACCAAGGAGCGCTATGTCAAGGCGCAGTTCCTGTATCCTGATATGGAGCTTGTGATAGCAAAGAGCATGGCGGCGCTGACAGAGCTTGAGGAGCGCCCCGATTTTATCGTATCTGACAAGGAGGACAACCTCAACCTGTGGTTCAAGGATGTGTATCTTGTGGGAAGCATAGGAAACACTGTCCACCTTTACGCCTGCAATAACGAGGCATATAACTATGTAAAGGACAAGGGTCTTGCTGTATCTGAAAACAACATCATTCACTACGACGGCGCGCAGATACTGACCACTGCAGAGCAGCTTAAAACAAGCGGCAGCGCAGCGGTATTCGAGCCGCGCACAGCGATCTATACCAATTACACCACGTTGTTCAAGTCAGGAACTTATTATATCACTGCACGCGGCGAGGGCATCGACCGCGATGGTGTTACGATAACGCTCAAGTACAATAAGGGCGAGAGTCCGCTCAACTACAAGGTAGTGCAGAAAGCTGACGGCGTGCTTCGTATTGAGATAAAAGCAGACAAAAAGCTGCCCAACGTCCGTTTCAAGCTGACCAACAACACAGGTGAAGATATCATACTTGACAGCGTAAGTATAGAAAAAGGCGAAAAAGTGACCTCGTACAAGCTTGCAAAAGGAGTAGCCTATAACACTCCCGTCTGAGTAAAGGAGTCAAAATGCCAATATTGAATAAAAGCGCAAAAAATCCTTTTTCGGCTAGAACCCTTGTTATCGGTTTTTTTATCATAATCGTTGTCGGTGCATTTCTATTGTGCTTGCCGATCTCATCCAGAACAGGAAGCTTTACTTCTTATTTTGACTGTTTATTCACAGCGACATCTGCAACCTGTGTTACCGGCCTGATAGTTTTTGATACTTATACACAATGGAATTTGTTCGGTCAGATCATAATTGCTTTGCTTATTCAGATAGGCGGATTGGGCTTTGTGACGATAATCACCTTTTTTAATATTGCTGCAGGTAAAAAGTTGGGATATCGCACAATTGCTGTAGCGGCTGACGGTCTGACAGAGAGCAGTTTCGAAGGTGGCAGAAAGATCTTTGTTAGTATCATGAAGTATTCGCTGATCTTTGAAGTCAGCGGTGCGGCATTGCTTGCAACTGTTTTCGTTCCTCGCTATGGTTTGTATGGAATTTGGGTGAGCATCTTTATGAGCGTGACCGCATTCTGTAATGCGGGATTTGATCTTATGGGACAGGAAGAGCAGTTTTCAAGCCTTATCCACTTTAACAGCGAGCCGATCGTACTTATTACAATAGCATTACTGATCATAGTGGGCGGACTGGGATTTATAGTATGGGAGAATTTTATAAACATCCGCAAAGTCCGAAAGCTTAGTCTACATTCATATGCTGTGCTGATTATGACCGGTATCTTGATATTTGGCGGCATGGCGATGTATCTGGCGGCAGAGTGGAACAATCCCGACACGCTCGGTTCGATGAGCATTGGCGATAAATTGTTAAATTCATTCTTCTCAAGCGTTACAGCGCGAACAGCAGGTTATAACAGCATCTCACTTGAAGAGATGAGAGATTTTTCACAACTCGGTACGATTTTTTTGATGTTCATAGGTGCGGCGCCGGCTTCCACCGGAGGCGGTATTAAGGTGACTACTCTGCTTGTGCTGATTATGATAGTGCCATCCTACATAAGTAACAAAAACGATGTTGAGATATTCGGTCATAAGGTAAACAAACTGGCAGTATATCGCACGTTGGTCATATCTGTTCTTTCGATGGCTGTTGTATCACTTTGCTTTACCGTGCTGTATTGTACAACACCGGATACAGCCAATGCGGCAGAATGTTTGTTTGAGGCAGTTTCCGCCTTTAGCACCACAGGGCTTTCCGTGGGCGTCACCGCAGAGTGCGGTATTGTCGGACGGATCATTCTTATTGTAACAATGTTTATCGGGCGAGTAGGCCCTGTATCGCTGATAATGTCGCTAACGCTGAATGGCGCGAAACGCAAGAATGTTGTTGTCCCCGAGGGACAGATAATAATAGGCTGATACCCCTTCTGCCTAATGCAAGGCAGCCACTTAATAACAGAAAGGACAGGATCTCTTTATGGAAACCTTTGCCCTGGGAAAACTCACTATGTATGTTTCGGACGATCATCGTTTCGGGACGGACGCGTTCCTGCTGGCTTATTATGCAGGAGTAAAGTCAGACAGCGTCGTATGCGACCTGTGTACAGGATGCGGCATAATTCCGCTGATATTCTGCAAGAATGTCATGCCTAAGCTGGTGTATGCCATTGATATACAGGAAGAGGCGATCGAGCTTCTTAAAATGTCGGTGGAGAAGAATCAGCTGCAGAATACCGTAGCGCCCATTCTCACTGACCTGCGCGAGCTTGATCAGCGCTATCTTGCGTTTGAGTCAGTGGATATCGTCACTGCAAATCCGCCTTATATGACAAGCGGAAGCGGCTTTGAGAAGATGTCCCGACCTCAGGCTATCGCACGTCATGAGCTTATGTGTACTGTTGATGATGTATGCAGGGCGGCAGGCAAGCTGCTGAAATACGGCGGTCTGCTGAAAATGTGCCATCGTCCCGAGCGCCTGTCGGATGTCATCAATTCCATGCGCGAGAACAAGATAGAGCCTAAGAGCATCACATTTGTTCACAACAGCATCCTTGACAAGCCGTGGCTTTTCCTTATCACGGGAAAAAAGGGTGCAAAGTCGGGCATGGTCGTGGAGAAGCCTATGATACTCCGCAACGACGACAGATCCTACACGGAGGAGTACACACGTCTTTATGAATGATACGGGAAAGCTGTATGTGGTCGGCACGCCCATAGGAAATCTGTCGGACTTCAGTCCGCGTGGTATTGAAACGCTGGAGAGCGTTGACTATATCGCCGCTGAGGACACCCGAGTTTCGTTGAGGCTGCTGACACATTTCGGCATAAAAAAGCCTATGCTGAGTTACTACAAGCCGCATGAGGCGGAAAAGAGCGCAAAGATACTGGCGCTGCTTGCAGAGGGCAATAGTGTGGCGCTTGTATCTGATGCAGGAATGCCATGCATCTCTGACCCTGGTGTTTACCTTGTGCAGAAATGCTATGAGCAGGGTACGCCCGTTGAGGTCATACCATCCTGCAACGCGGCGATAGCTGCTGTTGCGATAAGCGGTATTGACACGATGCGCTTCGCGTTTGAGGGCTTCCTGCCTGTTGACAAAAAGGAGCGCGCAAAGCGGCTGGAGGAGATAAAAACACTTCCGCATACGCTTGTTTTTTACGAAGCGCCACACAAGCTGCAGAAAACGCTTGGTGATATGCAGACAGCTTTTGGCGGCGCGAGATACTGTGCGCTGTGCCGTGAGCTGACCAAGATACATGAGGAGGTCATCCGTGGTACGCTTGACGAGCTTTGTGCCTACTATGAGCAGACTGAGCCGCGCGGCGAGTATGTTATCGTGGTCGAGGGTGCGCCGCCGCAGGACGCAGAAACGCTGACGCTTGAACAGGCTGCCGAATATGCGAAGCAGCTTGTCCTTGGCGGAGAGAAGATGTCTGACGCCTGCAAGAAAGCGGCAAAGGAAACAGGCTGGTCAAAGCAGGAGATATACAAGCTGGTGCTTTCTGACTAGGAGGCAGGTATGAAAAGGATCATCATTGCTGTGCTGTGCGCCTTGCTTTGTGCAGGCTGTAACAGCAGCGACAAACTACCACAATATTCCGAGATGGGTACGGCGCAGGCGACATTCAGCGAAGCAGATAGCACTACGGAAGCTACAGCGTCTGCAACGGAGTCGATACAGCTGTCAGCCGAAACGCTGCAAGGCTTTAAATATGGCGAGCTGATAATATCGGAAGAGCTTGAATACGAGTGGGTGCATCAGAGCTTGTGCATAGACGATGTCCTGATAACTGCACAGCGAAAGGATGGACAGGACTACTCGGCGCAGGCTATCCTTGATGGCGGTATAGCTCAATATGAAGCCGTTGGATGCGATGTCACAAGCAGTGCGCTGAAGCCTGTGAGCATTGGCGGTATCGAGGTAGAAGCAGCCTGCATAACGGCAAACATTGATATAGCGGACGAAACGATTCTGAGCTACACCGAATGTGCCGCACTCGAGACTGAGCATTATGTTTATATCTTCAATTACGGTTATTGGGGAGAGAATGTGCCTGATATATCATATATCTATGATGGAATTGCAGTGCACCCCTACTCCGATGATTATTTTGCTTTCGATGACGACAGCGCAGACCTGATGCTTTCTGACAGCAGCGAAGAACCTCGCACGCTGAGATTTGACGGTGGACTTAGCTTTGAAGTGCCGTACAATACCGTGTTGGAAAAAGCGTCTGATAGCGGCAAGATTTATAGCTACAACGGCAGCTATGAGTACCTTGAGGTGGAGATATTCAACGACTGCGAGGATGGTGTGGTCAGAAGCGTAAGCGAGCTTGACCTGCTGAAGCACTACTCCACTCCTGATAAATGGAACGACCTGCGACGTATAAATGTAAATGGACTTGATATCATCTATTTTATTTCGGATGGACAGCGTTGTTTTCTGCTGCAGAATGGCGATGTCTGCTATCTCATCAAAATGCGGATGTTCCATGATATGATGCTGAAAACACTGGCGATAACTGACGATGACCGCTACGAATTCAACGACAGCATCGACGACCTTGTTATCTTTGGTGAATACCCTGAGGACAGCTATGAGTATTTCAACGATAAGGTAGGGGTATCCTGTCCTGACCAGTTTGAATTCTCACTGTCAAATAACACGCTTTACTGCAATGAGTGGGGCGGACGCTACCGCACGGCACGCTGCCGCATAACTGCCGCGGATGTCAAGGATTTTTATCACATGGATATTGCGGATTTCAAACGCTACTACAGCACCTGTACCGCGATGCGCCGCACAAAGATCGACGGCTATGACACTATATTACTGGAGTACCATTCCGATACTATCTACAGTCTTGAAGCACTGGTGCGTATAAGCGATAATGAGTATTACAGCGTTTATACCGAATACTACAAGAATGAGTATCAGGATTATGTTGATACCTGGGGCGAGGATGCTTCTCTCGCACGGGATTTTCTGGGCAATGCCCAGCGCTTTATCGGAAGCATCAGAATTAAGGAATGACCCTTTTCACGGCTCATGCCGTGTGAAATACGAATGACCTATGAAAGGAATAAAACACTATGAACAAAAAGACTATTTCTCTTATGCAGACACTTGTACCGATCCTCGGTGCGGTTATCATAGTTGCAGGCGCAGTTGCTTACATCTGCCTCAAGATAGCAGACGAGCTGCGCTACAACGAAAAGTGGAAGGATTATGACGAGTGCGGCTGGCACTGATATCACCTTTGCAACGACGCGCCCCGTTCCATATATGGAACGGGGCTTTTTTGCAGGCACATAAAAACACCGCCGATCGCTCGACGGTGTTTGTTTTTGTGATACTGTCTATCAGATGAATGCGAAGTTGGACTTACCGCTCTTCTTAACGGAGTACATCGCATCGTCAGCCTTACCGATAAGGTACTCAACCTGAGTATTGTAGTCGTCCTTAATCACAGCAATACCGATACTTACGCTGACCTTGAGGTGGTCGCCGCTGTCGCAGGTGAAGCCCTCGTCAAGTCTTGCAATG
>SVMQ01000133.1 GCA_015067375.1 Oscillospiraceae bacterium
TCGCAAAGGCCATAGATCATCATGCAGATGCCCATGAAATGCAGGATGCCGAAAAGAATAGTGCTGCCTGTGAAGAAAGGAAGCACGAATGTCATAGCCATGCCGATAAAGAAACACTGCACTCCGCGCTTGATATTGTTGGAAGAATAGCGGCATACCGCGCCTGAGATGAACATGAACGCGCCTGCGAAGATATCGCGGATGATATCGAACCAGCTCTCAAAGAATATCGGCACATTGAAGCCGTAGATGTAGCGAAGATCGTACATAGCATGGTAAACCACCATGCAGAGGATAGCGAAGCCTCTTACCTCGTCAAATAATCCCACTCTGGCTGAGCCTTTTGTCTGATTGTAGCCTGTTTTTGCCATGTCATTTTCCCCCTGAAAGGTCAGTTATTTATTTTAATAGTCAATAATTATATTAATTATATCATATTTTATGAAAAATTACAATATGAACTTGAACAACTGACGATTTTGTGGTACAATATATAAGTCGAATTTTGTCTTTGTGCAGGATAGTCATAAATGAAAGGTTGAAAAAACTTAAATGGAATATATCAACATCGGCGGAGTGCGCATAGAAAAGACTGCCGCGCTTGCGCCTATGGCAAGCGTTGCAGACCGCGCATACCGCCTTATGGCAAAGGAATACGGCGCAGCTTATGTCGTTGGTGAGATGGCAAGCTGCAAGGGTTTGTGCTACAGCGACAGAAAGACCGCAGAGCTGCTTACCGTGACAGAAACGGAGCGCCCCATGGCGGTGCAGCTTTTCGGTGCAGAGCCTGAATTCATGGCACAGGCTGTGAAGATAGCGGAGAAATATCACCCCGAGATAATCGACATCAATGCAGGCTGCCCTATGCCCAAGATAGTAGGCGGTGGTGCAGGAAGTGCGCTGATGAAAACTCCGAAGCTTTTCGGTGAGCTTGTTAAGGCGGCGGTCAGCGCTACCGATATCCCTGTAACTGTCAAGATACGCAAGGGCTGGGATAGCGCCTGCGTAAACGCCGTTGAGATGGCTGAGATAGCCGAGGAAAACGGCGCTGCTGCTGTTGCGGTGCATGGCCGCACTAAGGAGCAGCTTTACAGCGGCAAGGCTGACTGGGATATCATCCGCGCGGTGAAGCAGGCGGTCAGTATTCCTGTTATCGGAAACGGCGATGTTGCTTCCCCCGAGGACTGCGAGGCTATGTACCGCTATACGGGCTGTGACCTTGTGATGATAGGAAGAGGTAGCTACGGCAGACCGTGGGTATTCGGGCAGATAAAGGACTTCTACGAGGGAAAGCCTGTCCGTCCCGAGCCGTCATTTGAAGAAAAGCTCGCCATAATGCGCCGCCACATAGGATTACTTGTGGAGGACAAGGGCGAGAGTGTCGGCATGAAAGAGGCGCGTCGTCATGCGTCGTGGTATCTCAAAGGAATGAACGGCGCTGCGCGTTTCAGAAACCTCTGCGGCACGATGAACACGCTTGACGACCTTGAGCGCATGATAGAAGAGGTCGCACGCGCACAGGAGGGGAATTGAATGAAGCAGCTTATGTACATCCTTAATGCAAGCTATGCTTTTGATATAAGACACGATCCGCTCGTTATGGCGTTTTCTTGTATAGCAAACGGCTTTGAAGCTAACTGTCTTACGGGCTACAGCAGGATATGCCGCATACTGCTGTCTGAAAATAAGAGCCTCGCACAGTATCTGCACGATCTGCTCATATATGGCAAGCATGAATTTATGGAGAAATGCACAGCGCCCACTGAGCAGCAGAGAAAAGCGGTGGAGTTCGATATTGCTGCGATAAAACAGCTTGCACAGTACAGCTCCGAAAAGCTGAAAGCGGCGATGTCCGACCGCGTCGATAGCGAAGTGCTTTCAATGCTTCCTGATTATGAGCAGGGAACTTTCGATTATACGGCGGACTATTTTATAGAGCATTATGCAAGATACGGCAGCGGAATATTCGCAAAATATAAGGCATTTTCGTTTGACGGAGAGCAGCTTTGTCCTATAGACAACACCGACCCCATACGTCTGTCCGACCTTAAAAATTACGAGGTACAGCGCAATCAGGTCGTAGAAAATACAGTGTGCTTTATGAGCGGCAAGCCTGCACAGAATGTCCTGCTGTACGGCGACCGCGGCACGGGAAAATCCAGCACTGTCAAAGCGCTTCTGAATGAATATGATGACCTGCGCATGGTCGAGCTGTCGAAGAATGACGTTGGTATGCTGCCTAAGCTGTTTAATATGCTCAAAGCCTGTCCGCTGCGCTTTATAATCATGATAGACGACCTGACGTTTTCAGAGAACGACGACCGCTTCTCGGTACTAAAAGCGGTGCTTGAAGGTTCGCTCGCAGCGCGACCCGATAATATCCTGATATATGCCACAACTAACCGCCGTAAGATAATCAAGGAAGCCGCAACAGAGCAGCTTGGCGGTGACGCTGTAAGCGCTGATGCTGCAGACGAAAGCATGAGCCTCGCGGATCGTTTTGGTCTGTTCGTTACTTTCGGAAAGCCCGATAAGGCGGTGTATCTTGATATCGTGCGTAAGCTTGCGCAGGACAGGGGCATAGCTATCGGTGACGAGGAGCTGTGCGCTGCCGCAGAGCGTTTTGCACTGCGCAGGAGCGGACGCTCACCCAGAGTGGCAAGGCAGTTTGTGGATCACATTGCCGCGCGTCTGGAGCTTGGAATGGATTATTGAAAAGGAGATATATCATGAAGCGTTTTTGGATGATCACTGTAGTGTGCTGTCTGATGCTTGCAGGCTGCAGTGACGCTGCCCCTGTGGCAGAAAGCTCACAGCCGACAGAGATAATAGTATCTGATGTTGCAGACCTTCCTGCAGAGCCTGCCTTGTTTCCTATCGAGATATGCGGCACTGAGATAGCAGCGGAGGCGAAACGTGTTGTCAGCCTTTCACCCGCAGTGACCGAGATAATCGCGGAGCTTGGCTATACCGACAGACTGTGCGGTATCAGCAGCTATTGTGACTATCCCGAGCTTACGGTGCAGGCTGTCGGAAGTCCCGAAAATCCTGATGTTGAAGTGATCACTGCATTAAAGCCTGATGTGCTTTTTACTATCTCGGATATTTCCGAGCGTGATATCTATGCTATCGAGGAGTGCGGAACAGCGGTCGTAGAGCTTGAAGCGCCCTCGTCATTGGAGAGCTACGGCAAGCTGTACAGCGACATCGCTGCAGCTTTTGTGGGCGACGATGCAGCAAAGACTATCGGTGAAGAGGCAGCGCTGACGCTCAATTCAGCCGCCAACACTGTTAATCTTACTAGCTTTGTGTATGTCACAGGAAAGATGACCGCCGCAGGAAAAGGAACTTTTGAGGATGCACTTCTTTCTGTCTGCTGCGAGAATGTCTGCACATCAGAGGGCTACGCTCAGCTGTCAGAGATAACTGATGCTGCTCCAGAATATATCATTGCAAGCGATGAGCTTACATACGAGGATGTCGCTTATGACGACACGCTGTCAGTGTTTATCTACAACGGCGCACAGGTAGTTTTCGTAAGCGCTTCGGGTTTTGAGCGCCCCTCAGCGCGCACCTGTGAAATTTTTGCGCAGATAGGTGAGCAGCTGCTTGGCTATGCCGCTGAATAATTTATGTAATCGTCCCGAAAAGTCAGCTTTTCGGGACGAATCGTTACATAGGGGTCATCTGATAACCGTTTTCATGCCAGTAGTCGATAACATCGCTGAGTATCGCGGCGTTGGTTTCCGATACCGCGTGCAGCAGGTACACAGCGCCGTTGTGTGTCTTTGAGGTTATCTTGTCATACGCCGCGTCCTTTTCGGGCTGGTCGTTCACATCCCAGTCGGGATAGGCGAAGCTCCACAAAACTGTCGTGTAGCCCATCTGCTTTGCATGTGCAAGCACCTGCTCTGAGAATTCGCCCATAGGCGGACGCATGACGTACATGTCATATCCGAATGTGTCGTGAACGTATTTGTGCAGCAGCGACAGCTCCGCATCCAGCTCGTCGGGCGAGCAGTCGGGAAGTGATGGGTGGCTCCATGTGTGGTTGCCGACGGTATGCCCCTCGTCTATCATGCGGCGCACAAGCTGTGGATTGTCCTTGCAGTAGTCATAGGTCACGAAAAATACAGCCTTTACCTGCTTTTCTTTAAGCGTATCAAGGATGTCGGCGGTATAGCCGTTTTCGTAACCCTCATCGAATGTCAGCCAGATGCGCTTGTGCTGTGCTTCTCCGATGAACAGAGCGCCCTTGTCGCCGTATTGCCGCTGTGCAGATACCGCTCCCAGCGGACGGTTTTCGCTGTCTGTTTCAACGCCCATGCCGTATGCTATCTTCTCGGTGCTGTATTCGCTGTAGGCATAGGATGTTATTCCAGCTGCAATGATAGCTGAAATGATCGCCGCGATAAGTCTTTTCATATCATCATCTCCGTTGTACAAATATTCGGCACAAATATTTTTGTCATATCGAAAAATAATATTCTTTAAGAAATTTGTAAGAATTATGTCACTTTTTTTATAAGAAATCGGTGTTATAATCAGGTAGTAAAATAAAAGTATACTTTTACATAACTTAAAATATATCAAAGGGGGAGTGTCGAAGTGGCACAGCAAAAGGTGCTTATAGTCGATGACGATCGGGAGATAGTGGGCGCGATATCAAAGCTGCTGTTACGCGAGGGTATTGACAATGTATGCGCGTATAACGGCGTTGAGGCCGTTGACAGGCTGAATGACTGTGATATAAATCTGATAATACTGGATATCATGATGCCTGAGATGGATGGTATCACAGCAACGATAAAGATACGCAACGAAAGGAATATCCCGATCATCATGCTTTCAGCAAAAACAGAGGAGAGCGACAAGATACTGGGGCTTTCTGTGGGCGCGGATGATTATGTCACAAAGCCGTTTTCGCCGCCTGAGCTTATCGCAAGGGTGAAGTCACAGCTGCGGCGGTATATGACGCTGGGCGATCATTCAAGCCGACAGTCGGGGCTGGATGTGCGGCTGGGCGGATTGCTTCTGAAGACGGATGAGCGCACGCTGTATGTCGAGGGCGAGCCTGTCAAGCTGACAGCAAAGGAGTACAGCATAGTTGAGCTGCTGATGAATAACGCAGGGCGCGTGTACTCGGCTGAACAGATATATGAAAAGGTGTGGCACGAAACAGCCTATGCGGTGGAGAATACAGTCATGGTGCATATCCGCCGTATTCGCGAAAAGATCGAGATAAATCCAAGGGAACCGAAATATTTAAAGGTGGTGTGGGGCGTTGGCTACAAAATGGAAAGATTTTAGCAGAAAGCGCGCCGTAAAGGTGGCGTTAGTTATAGTGTACATAGTGTGCTTCGGCATGGTCGGAATGATAACAGGCTTTGCGCCTGCAAACGGCTATGACAAGCAGGAGTATTATTATTGCGTGGATGCGCTTTTCGCGGACAGCTATATGGAGTCTGCATCCTATGCACACAAGCTCACTGCTGATCATAATGCGGCGCAGGCGCTGTTTTTGGAGTATGAGCAGGTGCTGCGGCCAAAGGGTAAATCGACGGAGAGCGATTATTATGAGCAGCTTGCTTCAGGAATCGTGACAGGCGGGGAGTTTGCTTCAGATGCGGTGCTTGCCGATGCGCTGTCTTTCTCGGCGGAGCGCTTCTGCGAGGAGCTTGCCAAGCTGCCGTTTTATTGTGAGATAAAGCTGAAAGGCGTTGTTATAAGCAATGCGAAGCCTGTCAATCATCGCTACCGTGTGAGCAATTTCAGCGACAGCGAGCCTTATGTATCGGAGAGTATAATACCAAGGCAGCTGCAGGATATGGTATACAGCACGGATATGCTGATACAGACGGACGATCACTTTGAGATAGGCTATTCGGCACAGCAGATAGCTACAGCGGAGCGCAGCTGGAGCATCATGCGCTATAACACGCAGGTAATAATATGGATGTCGCTCGTCTTAGTGGCTTTCGGTATAATGCTGCTTGTCTGTATCTGCCGTGTCAGCGGAGAAGCCGCAGACGGCAGCGCATCATGGAGCAATCTGTTCATCCTGCCGTATGAGCTTTCTCTCGCAGCAGCGATCGCGGCAGCGGTCGGCTATGTGTGGGTGATGCTTGATCTCAGCGAGTGGACGGATCTGTGTCTGAGTGCAAACGGACGTACATTTTTTATGGTGATATGCGGCGCGACAACAGCGCTGTTTGCAGCGGCAATGTTGTATATGTTCATGTGTATGTCCATACGCCGTAAAAATAAGAAAGCGCTTCGCGGCAGCATTGTTTGTTGCTGTATTATC
>SVMQ01000134.1 GCA_015067375.1 Oscillospiraceae bacterium
AGCCTACCTCGCGCGGAGTCAGCATACAGCCGCCGCAATGGATTATCAGCGAAAAGTCCGAGATATCCTCGGGGAAATCCATGCCGCTCACAACATCTATCTCAGGCTCGCAGCCCGTGTATTCCCTCAGCCAGCGCGGTATCTTGATAGTGCCTATATCCTCGCACTGACGGTGGTGCGTGCAGCCCTCGCATATAAGCACCCTGTCGCCGCCTGTAAGCTTCTTGATAGCAGCCGCGCCGCGCACCGCCTGCTCCAGAAATCCCTTATGCCGCGCCATCAGTATCGAAAACGAGGTCAGCGGCACATCCTCAGGCACCTGCTTTGCTACCGCGCCGAAAGCCTGACTGTCGGTTATGACAAGCTTAGGCTGCTTCACTGCCGCAAGCGCGGAAGTAAGCTCGGTATCGCGGCAGACCGTCGCAAACGCGCCCGATTCCAGTATATCGCGGATAGTCTGCTGCTGCGGAAGTATCAGCCTGCCCTTAGGTGCGGCGCTGTCGATAGGCACGACCAGCACCACGCTGTCGCCCTCGGAAAGCAGGTCACCGACGATGCGCGGCTGCTCGCCGCCGTCCTTGACGAGCGTGCCGATGCGCTCTTTGAGCAGGTCTATGCCCTCGCCTGTTGCAGAGCTTACCTTCAAGCTGCCTGCAGGCAGACCAAGACCCGAAACGCGCTCGCCCTTGCTGTACACGATGATGTAGGGTATATCCATCTTTTTGAGCAGCTGCTCAAACTCCCTGTCGAGGTCGTTCATTCCCTCGGCGGCAGGTACGACCAGCACAGCCGCGTCTGTCTTGTTCAGCACCTGACGCGTTTTCTTAACGCGAAGCGCGCCAAGCTCGCCCTCGTCGTCGTAGCCTGCGGTGTCTATCATCATCACAGGCCCGAGCGGAAGCAGCTCCATCGCCTTAAATACGGGGTCGGTCGTAGTGCCTGCAACGTCAGATACCAGCGCAAGCTGCTGTCCCGTTACCGCGTTGACAAGGCTTGATTTGCCCGCATTGCGCCTGCCGAAAAATCCGATGTGCAGGCGGTTTGCGGATGGTGTTTCGTTAAGTGACATTTTTGCGCTCCTTAATTATATTATAACATTCAAAACATTCAATAAAAGATCAGGATATGTCTATCCACATTGCGGGACGGACATACAAAAACTGTTGACTATTAAATACTCGGTTATTATTACGATCCTTATAACCAATAATTTCAGAATATTCATCTCCTGATGATCTGGTCCAAATATAGTCATCACTATAAAAATGATTTTTAGATTCAGCATAAGCAGTCGGCGGCGCATAATTTGATATATAAGTTTTGGATTCATCAAGTGATAATATAAAGATCATATCATATTCATACCCAAATTTATATTCATGTGTATTTTCAATTAACGTTTCACTTATTAATTCTTTTTCATCATCACTGAATGCGTTATTATAAAAATCATCATTCAACCAATTTTTGATAGACGAATCTGACCACTCACGATTAGCACCACTGAATCTGACGAAATCTAAGCTATTCTTACTAAGTAAAAGCAACTTATCATCATTTTTGTCTACCACTACCCACTCGATCTCTTCTTTGTTATTAAGATCATTATCTTGCTCATAAGTGCCAAGCTTAACTACATCGCCAACTTGTGCATTTTTATAATCATGTGGCATATAATAATCAGTTATCTTTGTACACAGTTGCTTAGAATCTTTGTAATCCTGTATTTTCATCAACAGCTCCAACGCCGTATGATAATTGCCATTATCGATCATTTCAAGAGCATTATTATATATTGCGATATTGCATTTTTCTATTTGACCCTTGCAATCCTTGTAATCGCCTAACAAGCTGAAAATCCGAATAGCTTCGTCATAATTTCCCGTATCCGCAAGTGAACACGCGTAATTATATTTGCAATCCCAGAACCGCTCATCACTGTCCTTATAATCGCCAAGCTCCGCAAACGCAACGATAGCCTCATTGTAGCTTCCGCTCTCGGCAAGCTTTACTGCTTCGTTGTATCTGAGCATCGGCACGATAGCGGTGTTGTATACGAAGATGCCTGCGGCAGTCGCCGCAATCGCCGCCGCCACTGATACCAGCGAGATGATACGGCACTTTTTTATCTTTTTTATCCTTGCTTTTAATTTATTTATCTTCTGCGTACTGTCGCGCCAGTCCTTTATCTCCTCAAGCTCGGATATCGCCCACTGCAGGTCAGCGATCTTTTTGGACTTTATCTTTGCAACCGCGTTAGTGTACTTTTCTTCCCTCTGGCTCTCTGCTACACGCTCGTTGTATTCACGGGCAAGCTGATCGCATCTCGCCGCAAGCTCGTCTGCATCCTTGTACCCTGAAATAGCACAGAAGAATGCCGCCGCTTCGTCGAAGCGCTCCTGCTCCATGTCGCATTTCGCCTTGTTATAGATATCCTCCTTGCGCTCTTTTTCCGCGCGCTGTCTGCTCTCAGTTTCGAGCCTTACACACTGCTCCGCAAGCGCGGCGGAATCCTTGTAGCCGCCAAGCTTCCTGAACATCTCCTCTGCTCTTGTATAGCTGCGATTCTCCAAAAAAACATTTGCTCTCTGATATATAGCAGCAAGGCGCTCCTGTTCGATGCGGTCTTTGATGGCTGCAATATATCCGTCAAGCTCCGCTTTAAGCTGCTCGCCGCCGTAGCGCTCCGCTTTCTTGTAATTATCGTTGTCATCAAACGGCTTGTCAAGCTCCGCAAGTGCTGTGCGCTTTCTTGCTCCGACATCCGCCATCAGCTTTCCGACATAAGCCTCCGCGCACTGATAATCTATATCCAGTATCTTCTCGCAATAATTCCGCGCGCTCTCCCAGTCGCCGTCCTCAAGGAAAACGTACATTCTGTTGACAAGGTTGTTCACATCTGCCGAAGCGGCGGTATGTACGACCTCGCGCTGTACAGGCTTCTCCTCGTCCCTGGGGATAATCTTCCCGATACCCCTGACAAGATCCTGTATAAAGCCGACCTTGCCCATGTCCTGACCCTGCAGGTTTCTGAACTCCTGCGGCATATCATAAGCGTCGATGTCAGCGTAGCACGGGATAAGCACCTTTTCGGGGTGCTTCTTCTTCATCTCGAGGAAGCGGCTCCACTCGTTCTTCACCCACACCGCGTTGAAATATTCGTACTTCGTGCCGACGGAGAGCATCACTTTCGCGCTGTTCAGCGCCGCGAATATGTAAGGCTCATATTCCTGTCCGAGCTTGTCCTCCAGTGTGATGCGCGCAAAGAACACCTTGTAGCCCTTTGCGGTAAGCGCGTCATAGATATCCTGTGCCAGCACGCTGTCCTTGGTGCGCTGTCCGTCCTCCGCCGTTTCCTTGTAGCAGATGAACACGTCGAACGGCTCTTCCTTGTTCGCTATCTCCAGTATCGACTTCTGCAGGCGGTCTATCTCCTTTGCTTCCTCACGGTACAGCTTATGCGCCACGGGGTCGGAATACTCCAGTGCAAGGTCGAAATTGCTGTCGTCAAAGATGCTCTCAAACGATGTCCTGTGGCAGGTCGGAACTTTCTTTGCGGTCGCGGGGTCGTCAACGTACTCTATGCCGTACTTGCACAGGCACAGTCCCCAGTATGCCTCGGCTTCCTCGGGAAACTCCGCAACTATGCTCTCGAATACTCCCGATGCCTTGTCAAATTCGTTATTGAAACGCAATCTGTTTGCCCTCGCAAAGAGGTTGCTCTTCTTTTCGTTGTCAAGCGACGGGACAGTCTGCTGAGTGCCGCAATACTCGCACTCCGTAACAGGGCTGCCGTCCTGTATGTTAAGGTCGCCGCCGCACATCTTGCATTTGAATATAACAGCCATGATTACCTCCGAAAAAAGTCGTCACTTAGATTGTACCACAAAACGTGCCGAAAATCAATACTTTAACGCGATAAAAGACAAGGGCAACCATAGGCTGCCCGAATATCATTTAGCTACGGTGTGATGCGGATGCCCTTGTAGTATTCCAGTGCAGGAAACGACCGCTCCGTGCGCGCGAGGAAGTAGCTCTCCGTAACGCGCGACAGCACCGCCGCGCTGTCACCCGAAACAGTAAATCGGAATGCTCTGTCAAGCGGCGCATACAGGATATTTCGCATCGCGCTCAGCGTATCGGGCGGCAGCTGGAAGTACCGTCCGCGATAGTCCCTGTCGAAGCAGTCGCCGCATACTATCTCGCCGCTGTCGGGCAGGAAGAACATCTCCCCATGCTCATAGCAGCCGCAGTTTAGGCAGGCGCGCAGGTCGGGATGATAGCCGAGCATGGAGGAAAACCGCAGCTCGAATGCCGAGCGCACCGTTTCAAGGCGCGCCGCCCTTTTCGCTTCAAACAGCGCGATAGCAAAAAACCGCACGATATTGTCCTGAGTCTGCTCCTGCGGCGTGCAGAAACGCACCGCCTGTGCGAAATAGGATGCAAGCGCAAGCTTCTCGATATCCGCGCCTATCTCATGAAAGCTGAATATCGGCTTAGCACTGTTTACGGTGTAGCGCAGCTTGGTCTTGTTAAGACAGAATTTCGAGTAGGAAAACAGCGCCGCCGAGCTTAGCAGCGGACTGTTTATCTTCTTCGCACCGTGAGCGGTAGCCTCGATGATACCCTGCTCCTCGGTCAGTATGTCGATAAAGCAGCTGTTGTCGCCTATCTCGCGCCTGCCAACCACTATACCGTCGTATGTGAACAGCATTTTATACTACCTTTCTGTTATTGTATCTGTACATAACAAAAGCCGCACCGAGTATCACTGCGTATCCCACAAAGCTCAGCGCGTCGGGCAGGTCGCCCATAACGATAAAGCCGATAGCCGCCGAGAAGATTATCTGCGTGTAGTCGTAGATGGACACCTCTTTTGCAGGCGCGTGGGAATATGCCGCGGTTATGCAGAATTGACCGCCCACCGCGCTAAGACCAGCGCCCACCAGCATCAGCAGCTGGAATGTCGTCATCGGCGCATAGTCCAGTATCACGAATGGCAGCGACACCAGTGTTGAGAATACCGAAAAATAGAACACCACATAGCAGCCCTTGACGCCCTTCTGCGTTGCCCTGCGCACGAATGTATAAGCAGCGCCTGCACAGATGCCGCCGAGAAAGCCTGCAAGCGAGCCGACAAGCTCCGCATTCCGAAACGACGGCTTGATGACGAACATCGCGCCGACGAATGCCACTGCGATTATCGCCCACTGCGTTTTGTTCGCCTTTTCTTTCAGCAGGAATATCGAGAATATTATCGCAAAAAACGGCGACATCTTGTTGAGCAGCGACGCGTCCGCGATATTCAGCCTGCCGAGCGCATAGAAATTGCACAGCACTCCTCCGTATCCGCACACCGAGCGCAGCGTGAGGTCTGCGACAGCCTCCTTTTTCGGGATAACGCTGACCCTCTGCTTTATCATCACACCCGACGCAACGACGAGCGCAAAGAAATTTCGGAAGAACGTTTTCTGCACCGTCGGCACATCGCCCGACAGCCGCACGAACATATTCATAAAAGCAAAGAACAGCGCAGAGGTAACGATATACAATATCGCCTTGCGCAGTCTGTCTGACTTTTCGGTCATGTCATCACTTCCTGTCGGATATCTCTGAGATGCGGCGGATGAATTCGGGCAATGCAGGCTCAAACTGCACACCGTAAAAACGGCGGTCAGGGTCGTCTGCCGTAAGCCGCACCGCATCATAGGTGAAGCCTACCGCGATATCCAGCGCCTGTCGGTATTCCGCGCCGCGCATAACCGCGCCGATGAATGCCGCGGAAAGGATATCGCCCGTGCCTGCGCATACTATGTCAACGTGCGGCATGAAGCTTTTGTAAAGCTCCTCGCCGTCATAGCCCACCGCGCCTAGCCTGTCGCCGTCATGCACGCCTGTTATGAATGCAAATCCGCCGCACCACGAAAACAGCTCGTGCAGCATATCCTGCACCTCGGTCATGGGCAGGTCGGGGGAGTAGCTTCTTCCCGTCAGCAGGCACGCCTCCGTCAGATTCGGCGCCAGTATGTCCGCTTTCATGCACAGCTTTTTCATGTGCTCGGGGTAATCCGCTGAAAGTCCCGAATAAATACGCCCGTTGTCGCCCATAACGGGGTCAACGAATATCAGCGTATCGCTGCCGCCGAAATCGTCTATAAAATCCGATATCAGCTGCATCTGATGTATCGACGCGATGTAGCCTGTGTACACCGCATCAAAGGTTATATGCTCGCGCTTGAGCTGTCTGCCGAT
>SVMQ01000135.1 GCA_015067375.1 Oscillospiraceae bacterium
TCCGCTGATGGTCTTGGGAAGCTCGTCCACAAATTCGATCATTCTGGGATACTTATAGGGTGCGGTGTTCTTCTTTACATGATCCTGAAGCTCCTTAACCAGCTCGTCGCTTGCGGTATAGCCCTTTGTGAGAACGATAGTCGCCTTGACCACCATTCCTCTGACAGGATGCGGCGCACCTGTAACCGCACATTCAAGCACCGCGGGATGTGCGATAAGCACGCTCTCTATCTCGAACGGGCCGATGCGGTAGCCGCTCGCCTTGATAACATCGTCGTTTCTGCCGACATACCAGTAGTAGCCGTCCTCATCACGCCATGCGGTATCACCTGTATGATACAGTCCGTTGTTCCACACCTCGTCCGTGATCTCCTTGTTGCGGTAGTAGCCGCGGAAAAGGCCTCGCTTGTTGGTATACTCACAGCGCACACAGACCTCGCCCGTTTCTCCGACAGGCACCTCCTCACCGTCCGCGTCCACCAGAACGATGTCATAAAGCGGCGTAGGCTTGCCCATTGAGCCGGGCTTAGGCTCCATGCCGATAGTATTTGCAAGCATCAGTGTGGACTCGGTCTGACCAAAGCCCTCCATCAGCTTGATGCCTGTATATTCCAGCCACTTGTTATAGACCTCAGGATTCAGCGCCTCGCCTGCAATGGTGCAGTACTTCAGGCTGGAGAGGTCATAATTGCCTATACCTGCCTTGATAAAGAAACGGAACATAGTAGGCGGCGCACAGAACGTAGTAATCCTGTACTTCTCCATTACCGCCAGCATATTTTCGGGGATGAACTTGTCAAAATCATACACGAATACACAGGTACCCATGATAAGCTGACCATACATCTTGCCCCATGCCGCCTTAGCCCATCCCGTATCGGAAATGGTGAGGTGGATTCCGTCGGGATCGACATTGTGCCAGTGCTTTGCGGTCTGGATGTGCGCCAACGCATAGGTATGGTCGTGTATAACCATCTTGGGATAGCCTGTCGTACCCGATGTGAAATACAGCAGGAACGTTTCGTCGTATCTGGTAGGCACACGCTCCATCGTATCGGGATAGCTCTCTACAGCCTCGTCGAAGCTTGTCCAGCCCTCTCTTGCGCCGTTTACGATATACTTTGCATTAAGGCATCCGCCAAGCTTTTCGTCTGCCTCCTCGATATAATGGGAGACATCAGCGTGGCTGGTTGCGATGACAGCCTTTACGTCAGCAGCCTCAAAACGATATACGAAATCCTTTGTGGTAAGCTGATGTGTTGCAGGAATAGCGATAGCGCCGATCTTCAGCAGCGCCATGATAACATACCAGAACTGGTAGTTTCTTTTCAGCACCAGCATAACATGGTCGCCCTTTTTGATGCCCATGTCCAGGAACATATTAGCCGCCTTAGTGGAAAGGCGCGACAGATCACCGAAAGTGAACAGACGCTCGTTACCCTCAAGGTCTACCCAGAGGAGCGCGCGGCGGTCAGGCTCTATCTCGGCATACTTGTCGATTATATCATAGCTGAAATTGAAGTTTTCGGGATACGTTATCTCAAACTTGTTGAGTATTCCGTTCTCGTCAAACCCCTCATTTACAAAATTAAGGTGATAAGATGGGATATCCATTATCTAGTTGTCCTTTCTGTTTCTTGTATGTATTTACGAAACAAGTATCGCAATAAACTTGCACTCCTCGCCGCCGACTGCTATCATGCCGTGGGGCTTTCTGCTGTCAAGATACAGCGCGTCGCCGGGGCCGAGCACCTCAACATGGCCGTTGATGATGCACTTCAGCTGACCGCTGATGATGTAATCAAACTCCTGTCCCTCATGGGAAGAGAGCTTTATCGGCGCATTCTGCTGCTCCTCAAGATAAGGCGCTGTTACCAGCATAGGCTCAAGGCGCTTGTCCTTGAAGGTGTACGCAAGATGGAAATACTCAAAACGCTCGCGGCGCTCGATACGCAGACCCTCGCCCTTTCTGATGACGGAATACGACGAAAGCTTGGGACTCTGACCCGTCAGCAGCGCTACAAGCTCGATACCCAGCGCCTCTGCACAGTTGTTCACAAAGGAGAGCGAAGGGTCACGCTCGCCGTTTTCGATAGCAACATAATCCTCTACCGACACATGAGTGCGCTCTGCCATGACCTCGACGGAAAGGTCGAGAGCCTCTCTGGTGGCACGCATTCTGTCGGAAACTTCTTTAATATTATAGTTCATAACAATTATCCTTTCGTTATGGCCAAAGTTATAAAAATACCCTCTTTACCACGAATGTAGAGAGGGTAAAAGCGCATATAAAACTAAGCATACAATAAAATTATACAATGCTTTTGAACATTTGTCAAGTAGCAACCTGCACGTTTTGCCAATAATTGATACGCAAATGATAATCCGCTTGATTTTTCAGTCAAAGTGTGCTATACTAATCATCGTGACTTCATTATATGACCGCGGGACCCGCAAGGGTAATGAGGAAAGTCCGAGCATCACAGAGCAGGGTAGCTGATAACGTCAGCCGAGGGCGACCTTAGGGCTAGTGCAACAGAGATATACCGCAGGAGCATCGCACTCCTGTAAGGGTGGAAAGGCGAGGTAAGAGCTCACCAGGGTGCAGGAGACTGTACTGCTATGTAAACCCTATCCGATGCAACACCGATTGGTGCGGGGAAAAACGCGTCTGCTCGGCGCGCCCCGTTGTAAGGTGGCTTGATCCTATTGGCGACAATAGGGCTAGATAGATGGTCATACACGACAGAACTCGGCTTATCGATGGAGTCACTTTTTTGAACAGGATATCCGCACAGCTCATGCTGCGCGGATCTTTTGTTATTCAAAGCGCTCATCGATAAGCGAGTCATAAAGGCAGCAGTTGAAGAGCAGCATCAGATCAATGAGTCTGTTCATGTTGTCCTCTGAAACATCATAGCAATCAAAACGAACGAACTGCTCCGTTGTGAATATCTCGATAAGCTCACGCCCATTCAGATCAAGATGATCGTCGTCCAGCCTTTTCCAATCTGAAAAGGCGGCATACAGCGTTGATCTGATCTGCTTTATCGGCAGCATCGCAACACCCTCGACCATCTCTCCGTCAGACAGGCGCTGATACACATCATAATGATCCTCATGCCGAACAACGTATCTCCAGAAACTAAGATCTCGTGACATCATCATTCTCCTTATCTGTCCATGTGCGCTCGCTGATAATGTACCTCGGCCGCTGCTTCACCTCCATATATATCTTGCCGATATACTCCCCTATAACGCCTATAGAGATAAGCTGGATTCCGCTGAAAAAGCAGATTATGCAGACCGTGGATGCCCAGCCGCTAACCGTATTCCCGAGAAGCTGCTCCACCACCGCCCATATAACTCCGATAAAGCTGATAAATGCAATAAACATTCCAAGCCCAAATATCATCTTGATGGGCTTTATCGAAAGGCTGGTTATTCCGTCAAACGCAAGATTGAGCATCTTGCTGAGCGGATAGTGGCTCTTTCCTGCAACGCGCTCGTTGCGCTCGTAGGATACGCTGGTGCTTTTGAAGCCGACCAGCGGAAACATTCCGCGCAGAAACAGGTTGACCTCCTTAAAATTCGCAAACTCCTGCAGCACTCTGCTGCTGACAAGGCGATAATCCGCATGGTCATACACGACCTCCGCGCCCATGGCATTCAGCAGCTTGTAAAATCCGCGTGCAGTATTGCGCTTGAAGAATGTATCGGTTTTTCTGCTGGAGCGCACTCCGTAAACTATCTCGCAGCCGTTCAGATATTCCTCCACCATCCTGTCCATAGCGTTGATATCATCCTGACCGTCGCAGTCTATGCTTATGGTGATATCACAGATATCCTTTGCCTCCATAAGACCTGCAAGCACCGCATTCTGGTGACCGCGGTTACGACTCTGACAGATTCCGATATAATGCTCGTCCTCCTGTGACAGGCGCGAGATTATATTCCATGTATCATCCTTGCTGCCGTCGTTCACAAACATTACACGGCTGTTTTCAGCGATCTTTCCCTGTGACGAAAGCTGCGTCAGCTTTTCAAGAAACAGCGGTGCAGTTATCGGCAGCACCTCCTGCTCGTTATAACAAGGGATCACTATTATCAGTCTGGGTGGCATTCTCTCACCTCTTGTCATCAGATTCCGCTGTCAAGCAGCGACAGCGCCATACCTGCGCCGCCGTAGCGACGGAAAAAGTCATTCAGGCGCTCTTTTGTGTCCTCATTCTCAGCGATACGGTCAGAATACGACAGCATCTGATACAACATAAAGAACATCACACGCGCCGCAACGTCCTCGCCCAGCGCAAAATACTCAGTGAGCCTGTCCGTTGCAAGGCGCAGCTTTTCCGCACGCTCCGCAATATTCGGGGGAATGTTATCCTGTGCCGACAGCGCCGAATACATCTCGGCAACAGAAACCATGTTCTCCTTGACGGCATTCTCCATCTGCTCCATGGTCAGCCTGCGCTCCTCACAGAATATACGCAGACGGCGGCTTGCCTTTATGTAGATATCGTCAGACTCAGGCTCCTGCGTCAGTCCAAGGTCAGGCAGCTTTTCCTCTTCAGGCTTCTGCTCGACTGCTTCCTCAGGCTGCACAGCAGCTTCTTCAGGCTGAGGGAGCTGTGGCTGCTCTGCCGCCTCTGTTTCGACATCCTCGCTGTCTGTTTCATCGGAATTTATCTCATTTATGGAATCCATCAGATAGGACAGCGCCTCTTCCCTGCTCATATCCTCAGGAAGCTCGTCATCCGCGGCAAGTATATCGTCTTCCGCTATGGTCGGCTCGATTTCGTCAACGACCTTCTGCTCCGTCACTTCAGTCACGGGAGCAGCCTCTTCTGTCTTTTCAGGCTCGCTTGACAGCCAGTTGATCTTACCCTCAGGTATCTTCATAGGCTCCGCGGCAGGCTGTGGCTTTGGCAGATGTCTGTCAATGGCAGGCACTGACACCGCCACCGCAGGTATGCTGCCCGAAAAATGCTCCATAGCGGCTGCGGTGCATTCGGCGCGCAGCTGTGCTCTCGCATCCTCGCGCATAGTGTAATAAAGACGACTGAGCGAGTTGATAAGCTGCTTCAAAAAGAACTTGTTAAGCGAGCAATCAGTGATCCTTATGCAACAATTAGGAGCCTCTATCTCCAGCTCGTCATCAAATGTAGTTTCAAAGCTCCTGATGATCCGCACCGAGCATATCTGCTTGTAGCCGACGCGCATTATCTGTCCGCCGAAATTAGTGCGTATCTCGTCGCAGAGAAACGCAATTCCGCGGCTGCCGTCGCGTGCGCCAGATGTGTCGATGACGCCGAGCGTTTCCTCAGGCGGCGCAAATTTACAGTAAGTACTCGGAACGAAAAGCGCAGTGACCTTTCTTCCGAAGTCGTTTACCGTTTCAAGCATCAACTCTCCCCCTTGCTGTCAAGCAGACCGTGTTTGATATCCCACAGCTTCTGCGACAGGTCAACGTAATAGCTGTGCGGATTTTCAAAGCGCTTTATCTCATCCCACAGCGTGTTTTTCTGCTGCGCACAATATGCGCGTATCTCGTCTATCTTAGGCAGCTCATACACCTGCTTTCCATCAAGGAATACAGGCACCTGCAGCTCGCGCACCGTAAAATCTTCCACTGTCTTTTTCTTCCAGGTATAGCTGGGGTGGAATATAGTCAGCGGCTTGCTGCTGTCTATCACTTCATCGTATACACAAAGCTGATCGGCTATCGCCTTGCCCGTCTTGTTGTCGTACAGGCGGTACAGCTTCTTGTAGTGCGGATTTGTGATCTTCTCTACATTCTCGGATATCTTTATCTTGGGCTTTATCACGCCATTTTCCTCAGTAGCGACAAGCTTGTACACACCGCCGAAAACAGGTTCGCTCTTTGCTGTGATGAGCCTTTCACCAACTCCGAAAAGATCTATCTTCGCGCCCTGTCTTAACAGGTCTTTTATGATATACTCATCAAGACTGTTGGATGCAACTATCTTGCAGTCGGGATAGCCTGCCTCGTCCAGCATCTTCCTCGCTTTGATAGAGAGATATGCGATATCGCCCGAGTCAAGGCGGATGCCCTTAGGACGCGCACCAAGCGGCTTGAGTATGTTGTCGAACGCCTTTATCGCGTTTGGCACTCCGCTTTTCAGCACGTTGTAGGTATCTACGAGAAGCGTAGTGCTGTCGGGGTAGGTGCGGCAGTATTCCTCGAATGCTTCAAGCTCGGTATCGAACATCTGCAC
>SVMQ01000136.1 GCA_015067375.1 Oscillospiraceae bacterium
ATCTAAATTCCTTTCAGCGAGAGGCTTTGCGCCGCTCTACACCACCGATTACGGCGGCGCGTTTGAGGTATCTGAAACAGACGGTCGCAGGGTACTCGTACAGAAGATCACCCACGACAACAAGCCGACGGACTGGCGCTACCGCGGTACGCCCTACCCCATTACCTCACTGGGCGACGACCGTTGGAGCAACTACAGAGCCGAGATAAGCTTCAGACTGGCAGACGGCAGCGCTGACAACTATATTTCGTTCGGTGTGCGTTATCTGCTGGCAGAATTGGATGCAGATACTGCTGAAAACGGCTACAGCGTGAAGATAACTCCCTCGGGCTGCTGGGAACTGAGAAAAAACACAGCGGTCATTGCAAAAGGCATCATCGACTGCTTTGACTTCACAGCATGGCACTGCATCTCTATAACTGCTGACGGTCGGCAGATGACCGCACAGCTTGACGGCACAGTGCTTACGACATACTACGACGAAGCCGCTTACGCTCACTCGGGCAGACTGATGATAGGCAGTGGTCTTTACAACAACATTTTCAGTGATATCAAAGTCACACCTATCGACGGGGTCAAGTCTACTATCACAAGGGTCGATGACCATGACGCTTCGGTAGTCTACACAGGCAACTGGCACAGGCGCGTCCCCGACAGCTACCTCCACTTTGACCGCACTATATCACGCGCGGAAAGCGAGGGTGCGGAAATGTCATTCAGCTTTACAGGAAGCCATTTCGCAATAATCGGGCAGACAGAAGCTGCGGTCATTGAGGTATATATCGACAACGAATTATATGAAACAAAGGAAACACCCTGCGCCGCCGCAAGGCAGTGCAGCTACTCCGCGGATATTGCAGAGGGCGAACATACAGTAAAGCTCAGGGTAATACGCGGTCACTACACCATTGACGCTATCGAATATTAAAGGAGGATTACAATGTTTGAGATCAAGGACAGATTTTATCTTAACGGTGAGCCTTTTCAGATAATCTCAGGCTCGTTCCATTATTTCCGCACAGTACCCGAATACTGGCAGGACAGGCTCGAAAAGCTCGTCAACATGGGCTGCAACACGGTAGAAACGTACATCCCATGGAATTTTCACGAGCCTAACAGGGGCGAATATCTCTTTGACGGTATGCACGATGTTTGCCGCTTCATTGAGCTTGCACAGGCGCTCGGGCTTTACATCATCATCCGCCCGTCACCCTATATCTGTTCAGAGTGGGAATTCGGCGGACTGCCTGCGTGGCTGCTGAAGGACAAGGGCATGAGGCTGCGCTGCTGCTATGAGCCATATCTGCAGGCGGTCAGGGATTACTACAGCGTGCTTATCCCTAAGCTTGCGCCCTATCAGATAGACAGGGGCGGCAAGATAATAATGTTTCAGATAGAAAACGAGTACGGCTATTACGGAAACGACACCGCGTATCTCGAATTTCTTCGCGATACCATGAGAGAATTCGGCATAACCGTGCCGTTCGTGACCTCTGACGGGCCGTGGAATGAACCGATATTCAGATCGGGACTGGTCGAGGATGCACTGCCGACAGGTAATTTCGGTTCTGCCGCCGAATGGCAGTTCGGTCAGATGCGCAAGTTCATGGGCGACGACAAGCCGCTTATGTGCATGGAATTCTGGAACGGCTGGTTTGACGCATGGGGCGAGGAGCATCACACTACACCTCCCGAAAAAGCAGGCGCAGAGCTTAATGAACTTCTGAAGCGCGGCAGCGTCAACTTTTATATGTTCGAGGGCGGCACGAATTTCGGCTTTATGGCAGGCCGCAACAACGGCAACAAGACCGCCGACGTGACCTCCTACGACTATGACGCACCCCTCACAGAGGACGGTCAGATCACCCCGAAATACCAGCTGTTCAAAGATATCATCGCAAAATATGCGCCTGTGCGCGAAATACCGCTGACCACCGAGATAAAGCGCAAAGACTACGGCGTGATATACTGTTCGGGCAAGACCGATCTGTTCAGCGTGCTTGATAAGATAAGCACCCCCACAAAGTCTAATTTTCCCCTTACCATGGAGGAGATAGGTCAGAATTACGGCTATATCCTGTACCGCACGAACGTTAAGGATAACGAGAGCATAAAGGAGATTCGCGTCGAGAGCGCGAGCGACAGAGTTCAATGCTACCACAACGGCGAGTACCTGCATACATTCTTCGCAGAGAATATGTGGGAAAAGGCAGAGTTTTCCGACAGACCCTTTGGCGGTGTTGCAGACCTGCTGTGCGAGAACATAGGCAGAGAGAATTTCGGAACAGGTCTTGAAAATCAGCGCAAGGGCATTTCGGGCGGCGTCAAGCTCAACGACCATCGACAGTTCGGCTACGATATCTATCCCTTGCCGCTGGATGAAAAGCAGATCGCATCCATTGATTTCAACAGCGGCTATACAGAAAACACTCCTGCATTCTACAGATTTGATCTCAATGTGGATGAAATATGCGACACGTTCCTTGACACAGAGGGCTTCGGCAAGGGCTGTGCGTTCATAAACGGCTTCAACCTCGGCAGGTTCTGGGATATAGGCCCACAGAAGCGCCTGTATATTCCCGCGCCGCTGCTGAAAAAAGGAAGCAATACTCTCATTATCTTTGAAACAGAGGGCAAGGCAGCTGACACTATTTCTTTGTGTGATGAACATGATCTCGGTTAATATTTGAACATCCATTGACATAGATACCCCCTTGAAAGCATTGCACTTTCAAGGGGGTATCTCTATACTTTCAGCGCGTTCACCAATATAAAAGCCCACGATGACCGTAAGGCTGAAACGCTGCTATGATAACCGCTTATATTCGGCGATAAAGCGGTGTACCTTGCCAAGACAAACATCACCGCTCTGCTGCAAGCCTGCGTTTTTGCGCAGCTCCGCTAGCAGCGCTCTGGCAAGCGCTTCATCCGTGAACTCTATCTCCAGCTCGCGATCTGCCTTGCCGAAATAGCGACTCTCGTCCAGATCTATCTCCGCGCCGCCGTAATCCTTGACATAACGCGTGGTGCTCAGCTCGCCCAGAAGCGCCACGTCAGGCAGGTCATCCCTGCCTGCAAGCTCATTCAGCTCAGACGCACTCAGGCGCTGCGGCAGCTCCTTTCCGAGCGGCTTTTCCAGCTCTATACGGGAATGCTCCGCACCGTTGGGCAGCTTCATCTGCAGGAAATGCTCCTCGCCTATCCTGCGCACGCGACAGGTGATATGCGCCGCTATCAGCGACAGCTCTGCAGTGTCATAATAGAAATTGGTCTGCTCTATGCGCTTATTCCATGCAAACATCGACTTTATCTTATCAAACTGCTCCTCGGTGAGCATCACCTTGAATTCATTCTCTACCATAAAGTCCTCCTAAATATAGTCCATAAGACCGCGCACGCTGACCTCGCCTGAATTTACATTGAACTCCCCGTCGCTGTCGCGGCAGATGAGCGCGCCATCCTGTGCGATATCCAGCGCATAAGCAGTGCGCTCCGTATTCCCAAGCAGCCGCACCTCTCTGCCAAGCGTGACGCAGCGCCGCCTGTACTCTTCGATGACCTCATTGAAGCCTGTGCGGGAATACTCCGCGATAAGCTCTGTCAGCTGCTGTGCAAGCGCATCCCTGTCAGCCTGTATACCGTTAAGCGAAAGCAGCGAGCCGCCGTGAGGTATGCCAGCATCCACGAAATACTGTGCAGGCTGGCTGAGATTGACGCCAACTCCGCAGATTATGCAGCGGCTGTCACATTTCATCACGCTCTCGCATAGAATACCACAGAGCTTATGCCCGTGCAAAATAATATCATTCGGCCACTTTATGGCAAGCTCTGTGCCGACAACAGGCTCCAACGCACGGCATACCGCAAGGCTTGCCCTCAGTGTAAGTGTATCAGGCTCAGGAACATCCTTCAGCAGCACGGACAACGGCAGCATACCGTCATGCCCGAGCCATTCATGACCGATGCGCCCCCTGCCCTCAGTCTGGCGCAGCGCCGTGACCGCATCCCCATGCGAAAGCTCACCGCAGCGCTCTTTCAGCCATGTATTGGTGGAGCTTACCTCTGCAAGCTTTGTAAGGCTCATTTCTTTTCAGCGAGCGCGACGATGTTCATCTTTATCTCGCCGCCGCTGGTTATCTCGATAACTCCGTAGGTGGGTTTGTTGTGATTGCGCGGACAATCGGGACTTCCCGGGTTCATCACGAAAACACCGTCCACTACCTCTGTGCGATACAGGTGAGTGTGTCCATACAGCGCTATCTTGCAATCATTCTGACGCGCGTCATAGACCAGACGCTGCAGACCGCTGTGTACATCCTGCGCATGACCGTGGCAGCAGAATATCTTATAGCCGCAGGCTGTGACTATCTGCACGGATTTATGCATACCGAAGTCGCAGTTTCCTCCGACGTATACCATAGCCTTTTCAAGGTGGAGATTGGCAACATCGCGTGCCTCGTTCTCGCCGTCGCCGAGATGTATGAACAGATCCGCATCAAGATTGCGGTTAACGATATCATCAAGCACCGCAAAATTTCGGTGTGTATCCGATACAACGATGATCTTCATAGGTTATCATCCTTTCAAAAATAGCAATTCTTTTGTTCTTTTTATCTATATACGCATACTTACCCAAGTATAACTATATAAATTATAGCATAGATCGTGTAATAATAAAAGGGGTTTTAAAATTTTTTCCACATATTTTCGACTTCAGTTTACATATTTTTACACAGGAGGTAGACCACTATGAACGACAAAGAATACGACAAGCTGCTGCAGGCGGCAAGCGCAAAGCTCGGCTCATCGCCCGAAAAACTAAGACAGACCCTCGAAAAGGGTGACATCGCCGCACTCTCCGCGGGACTCAGCAAGGCCGATAAAGCAAAGCTCCGCGCTGTACTGAACGACAAGGAGCTTATGGCAAAGCTGAAATCCGCTTCATCGCCGCAGGAGATAATGGGTATGCTCGGCAAGCTTTGATCAACACTCACGCGCCAGACAAGGAGGAACGATGGAAAACATAGAAGATATCCTCCGTGCGCTGGTCGGTGAGGATGACGACAGCACAGACGATACAGCAGAGGCCGCTTCTGACAACGGTAATGAACAAGGCGGACTTTTCGGCAGCCTTGACCCATCTATGCTGCTGACGATGATGAGCCTGTTTGAGAGCCTTAACAAGCCCGATGACGGAGAGCGCCTGCTGCTGGCGCTAAAGCCGCTGCTGCGCGAGGAAAATCAACACAAGGTCGATGCAGCCGTAAAATTCATGAAGATATTCGCGCTGCTTCCCGTACTGCGCGAAAGCGGAATGCTCGGAAAGCTATTCTAGGAGGTGCGCTATGGTATGGAATTCGGCAGGCTCTACGCTGTACAAGGCGGTAGAGCAGCATAACAGCAGTTCTTCTGTGCGCGAAGCGGAACACTCTGAACCGCCTGAAAATGAACATTGCGATGAAGCAGAAAGGCACTGCCCCAGATGTGAGCCTCCGCACTGTCAGAAATGTTCATGTATAGCGCAGCACCGAGGCTTAGAAGCATTGCTTCAGGACAAAGACTTTGTTCTGCTGGCAGGGCTTATGCTGCTGCTTATGCACGAAAAAGCCGATAGCAAGCTTATTCTGGCACTGGCTTTTGTGCTGTTCGGATAATACTAATAACCATTTTAACTTAGAAATCTTTGCAGAGATCCAGCACCGCTATCGGCGTCAGAGAAACTTGACGTACATAAAGTACGCCAGCGTTGCTTTTCCTAGATATCGGCACTGTCTTTCCGCAGATCTTTTCCTTCATTCAAACGGTTATTAGTATAAAATTTTGGAAAATTGCATTTACCCACTTGAAAAATCAGATGATATCGTATATAATATATACATATATTATTTGAACGGCGATCACGCAGTCAGAGTAACTGTATCATCCGTCCCACAGAGAGCCGCGGCAAGGTGAAAGCGCGGAGTTCGGACACAGCGAAGTGCGGCTGCCAGCCGACAGGGCGAACAGGTAACACTAAGTAGCTTTGTCCGTATACCTGCGTTAAAGGTTTTGAGGGACTTTTGACAGTACAAACTCGCATAAGCGATTCGGCTGCGTACTTTGTGTACGCCGAGGGACGATCGACAAAGCAGATGCGTACTCCGTCATTCGGACAGCAAGAATGCTGCAGATGCGCGGAGAGCGACC
>SVMQ01000137.1 GCA_015067375.1 Oscillospiraceae bacterium
GTAGCCATTCCAGCTGCCATGTCAGTTGAGCCTACTCCAGTTGAAAAAGCGCCCAGTGCGCCGTATGTACAAGTATGGCTGTCAGCACCTATAACGCAATCAGATGGTACAACAAGACCCTTTTCGGGAAGCAGCGCGTGCTCGATACCCACTTCACCAACATCAAAATAGTTTGCGATATCGTACTTTTCAGCAAAGCAGCGGCACTGCTTACACTGTGTAGCAGCCTTGATATCCTTGTTTGGCGTAAAATGATCCATTACAAGGGATATCTTTTCCTTGTCAAAAATGCTGTCGAAGCCCATTCGCTCAAATTCATTTATAGCAACAGGACTGGTGATATCATTGCCTAGCACCATATCAAGCTTTGCTTTAATAAGCTGTCCTTCCTCAACATATTCAAGACCCGCGTGTCGTGCAAGTATCTTCTGAGTCATAGTCATTCCCATATAAATGCCTCCTTCGGGAAATTTGGACACAACGGAATTCATTCCGTTAACATATATTATATCACTAAATTTCATCGCTGTAAAGTGGTTTATCAGAAAAATTTAGCGATTTATATTATTAAATCGCAAAAATAATTATTAAAAACAGACAAACGATGCAATTATATATTGACAAATACGTCAAAATCGTTTAAAATTAAAGAGTATGTATATAGAGTATGTATATATAAGTATGAAAGGATACCGATATGGAGATCGTAAAAGTAAAAGCTAGCAAGAACTATGATATTCTTATAGATCATGGACTTCTGGACAGATGCGGTGAGCTGATCGCGGCAGCAGTAAGCGCAAAGCGTATTGCAGTCGTAACAGATGACAATGTAGATCGTTATTACGGACAGAGAGCTGTTGATGCATTGCAAAATGCGGGGCTTTCTGTTGTTAAGTACGTGTTCCCTCATGGAGAAGCTTCAAAATCACACGCTGTACTGCTGCGTCTTTATGATTTTCTTGCAGAGAATGGTTTTACACGCTCCGATCTTCTTGTGGCGCTCGGCGGTGGTGTTGTCGGCGATCTGACCGGCTTTGCCGCTGCCACATATATGCGCGGCATCGAGTTCGTTCAGATTCCTACAACAGTGCTTTCTCAGGTGGATAGCTCTGTCGGAGGAAAGACCGCTGTTGATATCAGTGGCGGCAAGAACCTCGTAGGTGCTTTCCATCAGCCCAGCTTAGTCATCTGTGATATTGATACTCTGGATACTCTTACACCTGAGTTTTTTGCAGACGGCATGGCAGAGGTAGTAAAATACGGAATGATAAAGTCTGCAGAGCTGTTTGCTATACTTTCTCACAAGGATATAAAGAGCAATATGACTGATATCATCAAGCGCTGCGTTACCATCAAGGCAGAGGTAGTGGCAAACGACGAGTTCGACCGCGGTGAGCGTGCGCTGCTGAATTTTGGTCATACGCTTGGTCATGCTATTGAAAAGCATTATGATTTCAGCGGTATTTCGCACGGATATGCAGTTGCTATCGGTATGAGTACTTTTACTCATATCGCTGAAAGCAAAGGTATGTGTCCTGTTGGCACTGCAGAAAAGCTCGATGTGCTTCTGAATAAGTGTGCTCTGCCTATGACCACTGACATACCTATGGATATACTATATAAATATTCTCTCGGAGATAAAAAGCGCAGCACTTCGGGCATAGATATCATAATATGCAATGACATTGGCGAAAGTACCGTCACAAAAATGACGCTTGAAGAATACGCCGCTTTTCTTGGCGTGAACTAAGGAGAAACTATGAACATTGAAATTACACCAAAGGCTCTTTCGGGCAGCATAAAGATACCGCCCTCTAAGAGCATCTCACACCGCGCGCTTATCTGCGCCGCACTGTCAAAGGGCGAGTCGGTGATAACAGACCTGCTCGGCTGCGAGGATATAGATGCGACCTGCTCCGCTCTCGAAGCGCTTGGAGCTACATTCCGCACAGAAAACGGCGTGACTTATGTCAAGGGTATAGAAGCTCCACCCGAGAAAGCCGAGATAGACTGTCGGGAATCGGGATCAACGCTCCGTTTTCTCTTGCCCGTTGCGGCAGCGCTGGGAGTTGAAGCGACCTTTACAGGATGCGGCAAGCTTCCTACACGCCCTATAACGCCATATCTTGACGAATTCAGAAAGCATGGTGTTGAATTCTTATCCGAAACTATGCCTTACCATATCAAAGGCAAGCTGACATCAGGTGTTTTCTCTGTCCCCGGTGATATCTCATCACAGTTTATCACGGGTCTGCTGTTTGCTTTGCCGCTTATTGAGGGTAACAGCACTATCGTACTGACCTCTCCCCTGCAGTCCAAGCCGTATGCGGATATCACACTTCAGTGCATGAGTGCTTATGGTATCGAAACACTTGAATTCAACGGCAACTACTCCGTAAAAGGTATCCAGCAATACAAGGCGACAAATTACACTATCGAGGGCGACTGCTCACAGGCTGCTTTCTTTGCTGTTGCCAATCAGATCGGCAGTAACATAGAGCTTCTTGGAGCAAATAAAAACAGTTTGCAGGGCGATCGCGCGATCTTTGATATCATCGACAAAATGATAAAAATAGGTGAAAACTATTCGGGATTTGATGTAGATGCAACTGATATCCCCGATCTTGTTCCGATATTGACTGTGCTTGCCGCTTTTGCTGACGGCACATCGTATATTCGTGGCTGCAAGCGTCTGCGCATCAAAGAAAGTGATCGCCTTGAATCTATTTCTACTGTTCTGAATTCTTTGGGCGCGGATGTGAGGATCGTTAACGACGAACTTGAGATAGTAGGCGTAAAGGAGCTTACAGGCGGTGTATGCAGCAGCTTCAATGACCACAGGATCGCAATGTCGCTTGCGATAGCTTCTCAGCGCTGCACTGACAAGCTTACTATTACAGGCGCTGAATGTGTAGCGAAATCTTATCCTACTTTCTTTGAGGATTTCCGTACTTTGGGAGGTGAATACGATGTCGTCATTGTTTAACGGCGGTATCTCCGTTTCGCTTTTCGGTGAATCCCACGGCAAGGGCATCGGCGTTATTCTTGATAACCTTCCTGCAGGCATTGAGATCGACCTTGATAAGATAGGCGAATTTATGGCTCGTCGCGCACCCAAAAAGGACGGCACCAGCACCATGCGCAACGAAAAGGATATACCCGAGATACTGTCAGGACTTTATGAGGGAAAGACGACAGGCACACCTCTTTGCGCTGTTATCATGAACACCGATCAACACTCAAAGGATTATGGCAACATCGCACATATCGCACGCCCTGCGCACGCTGACTATACAGGATATCTTCGTTATAACGGAGCAAATGACCCGCGCGGCGGCGGTCATTTTTCGGGAAGGATAACCGCTCCGCTAGTTTTCGCCGGCGCTGTATGCTCACAGATACTGGAAAGCAAAGGCATTACTACAGGAGCGCATATAGTGTCGATAAAGGATGTATGCGACGAAAGATTTGACCCTGTAACAGTTAATGCCGAACAACTCAACGCTGTAAAAAAGCGCAGCTTCCCTGCCCTTACTGACGACGCGGAAGCAAGGATGCGCGAGATAATAAACGCTGCACGCGAGGGTCTTGACAGCGTGGGCGGTATCGTTGAGTGTGCAGCTGTTGGTTTTCCTGCAGGAATTGGTTCTCCTATGATGGATGGACTGGAGAATGTTATTTCTCGTCTTGTTTTTGCGATACCTGCTGTTAAAGGCATAGAATTCGGTAACGGCTTTGATTGCACACAGCTTTTCGGCAGTGAGAACAACGACGAATTTGTTATAGTTGATGATAATATCATGACGCGCACAAACAATCATGGTGGAATACTGGGCGGCATAAGCTCAGGAATGCCTATTATCTTCAGAGCTGCCTTCAAGCCTACTCCATCAATATCCCGTCCACAGAAAAGTGTTGATTTCAAGACAATGACCGAAGAAGAGCTGATCATCAAGGGCAGACATGATCCCTGTGTCGTGGCTCGTGCAGTACCCTGTGTAGAGTCCGCGCTGAATATCGCACTGGTATCAGCTTTGATGACTCATCCTAACATATAAAGATATCAAAATTTTAGGGGGAAGATATATGAAGACCGTGCCAAGAATAACAGTAAAAGACACGCATTCCATACGCATACTGGTCTGTCACCTTATATACTCACTAGGTTGTCCGCTGAAGAAGCAGCAGCTTATTGAGATAACGTCGCTTGAACAAGCGGTGAATTACTTTGACCTTATCGAGGCGCTTGACGGTATGGAAGAAAATCTGTGTACCGTATCTGAGCTTGACGGCGACACCCTGTATGCGAACACAAAGCTTGGTGATGCGGCTGCCCGTGAATTCAGCAGCGACCTGCCTGCTTCTGTGCGCGAAAAGATGTTTGAAGAGGCAGTAAAAGTATACACACGTGACGCAATGAAAAAGGACAAGCTGTACGCTGTGCGTTATGCAGAGAGTCTTGACGGCTCATGCACCATAGGAATATCTATCAAAGATGATAAGACAGGAAAGCAGAAGTATTATTTGAATATCTGTACAGGCGATAAAGACAGCGCTGAAAAGATCAAGAACAAGATCAAAACAGACCCTGCACAGTTCAGTGCGTATCTTGATAAATATTTTGAATAAAACAAGACCTGAGAAGCCATCAAAGCCTCTCAGGTCTGCTTTTATTCAGCATCCGCCGCCTCGCTGCGCTTATATTCTTCCATGTCATAAGGGAATATATTTGCCACATGAAATATATAATGATCGTCTGTCTTTTTTTCGCTCATCTGCTTATATGTATGTCCTGTCATATGCTCAGCGCCTAAGTAAAAATCGTATATTACTATCACGGTGTTGACGGTGCGCTTAAGCTTGTTCATAAACGCTTCCTGCAAAAAGCTTATCAGCCTGTCACTATACGGCAGCTCATTCAGTAATACCTCTGCTTTATTCGTCTTCTTATCGAAAAATCGTATCTCTATCCGACCACTGAAATCGCCTTTCAGATACATTTCATCCATGAATCGTTTTGGTTTACCGTCTACAAGCTTCATATAATCCTGAGCAGCTTCAATAGAATCAAATGTACCGCCGTAGACTGCAGCGCTGTTCTTATCCATGATATTTTACACTCCTTTACTGATCTCAAAACTATAAAAGATCTATTGATTTCAACTTGTTTTTATAATACCATATCTCATAATAAAAGTCAAACCAAAAAGCTGCCTGACATATATCAAAGCAGCTTTTTGGTTTATAAGAGCAACATAACTATCAGCACTTTATCTTACTCTGATAATGATCCAGAAGCTCGCCGAAGCGCTGGAAATGTACGACTTCGCGCTCCCTCAGGAACTTCATTACTTCGTTGACATCGGGGTCGTCAGAAAGGCGGAGTATAGCGTCGTAGGTCGCCCTTGCTTTCTGTTCAGCGGCAAGATTTTCAACAAGGTCAGCGATAGGGTCGCCCTTTACGGCAATGTAAGATGCTGTAAACGGTACTCCTGATGCATTTGCAGGGTACACACCGTTTGTATGATCAACATAGTAGTCGCCCTTGCCATAGCGGTCAAAGCTCTTTGCGCCCTCACCGTCGGTAAGCTGCGCTACAACACTGCCTACGATCTCGAGGTGAGCTAGCTCCTCCGTGCCTATATCGGTCAACAGACCCTTTCCCATATTATCGGGCATGGAGAACCTCTGCGACAAATATCTCAGAGAAGCGGCAAGCTCACCGTCGGGTCCGCCGTACTGCGAAAGGATAATACCTGCTAATTTAGGGTTTCTGTTCTTGATACAAACAGGGATCTGAGTTCTTTTTTCAAATATAAACATACCTTGACCTCCTCATACACTTGCAGGCGGCCAATTGCCGTCAGGCCAGTCCCAGCAGCCCTTCTTACCTGCACTGCAGCAGGTCAGCGGATAGAAGCTGTCCTCAAAGGCTGCCTTGCAAGCCTTGTACTGTTTGCACGCCTCGCGGTACATTTCGAGTGCACGCTCGTCGTCGGGATGCGTGTTGAGATACAGCTTGAGATCCGTCGCGAAAAAATCAGCCTCCATGATCGCTCTCATAAGGTCTGCACAGTTTGCGTCAGTATTGCTTTGCCTTTGCTCGG
>SVMQ01000138.1 GCA_015067375.1 Oscillospiraceae bacterium
AGGCGGTGCAGGGAAGTGCGGCAGTGATCAAGGTATACGGCTGGCTGCCGTATATTGGTCAGACAGTGCTGTGTGCGTTCATCACGAACGGTGACGGAGACGGATTTGTGATCGGAGGTGTATAAATATGCCGATTGGTACTTTTGGTGATGTGGTGTTTGAAGTGACAGACGATCATGTAAGGACATTCAACGGTTTTACCTACAATGTATCAGCAAAGTATCAGACACACAACAGGCTTGGCAGACGTCCGATTGTTGAATTTACAGGTCTCGACGCCGAAAAGATCACACTTAATATCAAGCTATCAACTTATCTCGGTGTGAATCCACGCAGAGAAATGCGAATCCTCAACGATATGTGTCGTTCGGGTGAGGCTCAGAGATTGTATATCGGTAATCAGAAGTTTGGACGTTACAAGTGGGTGATCGCTAAAGTGCAGACTAAACTGCAAAGGGTCGATAACCGCGGTAGGATCCTTTCGGCTGACTGCTCGCTTACCTTGACGGAATATGCGCGGAGGTGACTATGGTACAGATAATCAGGAGCGATCGACCGCCTGCAATTAACTTTGCTCCTAAATCGATCGCCGAGGAGATTGTACAGAATGTGCATATGCTCCTCAGCTCACACAAATACGATATCCCGCTCGCTCGTGAGATGGGCTTGTCAAGTGACGGCATAGGAAAGCCGCTGCCTGTAGCTGAGAGTTTACTCTATCGGGATATTATGAATCTTATAGAGGAATATGAGCCGCGTGCAGAAGTTGTGCGCATCGAGTTTGAGCAGGATAATATCACAGGGCTTATTATCCCTATAGTGGAGGTGACAACAGCAGATGAGTAAAAATTATCCCGATATAACCTTTGTGGAGGCGGATACACAGACAATCACCAATGAGATAATCTCTGCATACGAGCGGAAAACTGGTAGGACATTATACCCTGCCGATCCAGCCAGAATACAGCTGTTATTTCTTTCAAGCATCGTAGCACAGGAGCGTGTGCTGATGAATGAAGCGGCAAGGCAGAATATGCCGAGATTTGCGAAGGGAAGCTATCTTGATTCGCTTTGTGAGATATTCTTTGATGTTCAGCGCCTTGGTGCTAT
Source organism: Oscillospiraceae bacterium (assembly GCA_015067375.1). Lineage (GTDB taxonomy): Bacteria > Bacillota > Clostridia > Oscillospirales > Ruminococcaceae > CAG-115. The sequence continues at coordinate 1,111 of SVMQ01000138.1, forward strand.
TGCGGCAACTACTCAGCTGGAGTTTACGATCTCGGAATTGCAATCGACTGCAATAGTTATCCCAGCAGGAACGAGAGCGACAGTTGATGGACAGATAATGTATGCGACTTTGACTGATACTGTCATACCACCAGGCGAGCTGACTGTAACTGCGGAAGCACAGTGTATTGTCAGCGGAACTGTCGGAAATGGCTTTTCTGCAGGACAGGTGAATGTTTGTGTAGATCTGTTCCCATATTTTTCAGCAGTCACTAATATCACGGAAACAGGCGGTGGCTCAAACGTTGAAACAGACGAAGAACTGTATGAGCGTATGCGACAGAGTGTAGAGAGCTATTCAACTGCCGGCCCTGTCGGGAGCTACATATATCATGCAAAATCAGCATCCGCTTTGGTTGCAGATGTAACAGCATCTTCACCAACGCCCGGTGTAGTTGACATCCGTGTGCTGTGTGAGGGCGGCGAGTTTCCTGATGAGGAGCTAATAGCTAAAATACAGTCAGCGCTTTCCGATGACAAGGTTAGACCGCTTACCGATAACGTTGTGGTGCAGGCTCCCGAAGTGGTCGGTTACGATGTGGCGCTCACGTTTTATGTCGGCTCTGACAGCGGCATGAGCCTTGCAGCTGCAGATGAAGCTGTATACAGTGCGGTGTCACAGTTTACGGCTTGGCAGTCGCAGAAGCTCGGCAGAGATATCAATCCATCGTATCTGATACAGCTTGTAATGCAGACTGGTGTCAAGCGCGTTGAACTGACGGCACCTGAACGTATCGTACTCAGCAACGTTCAGGCGGCACAGCTAGGAACAATATCAATCGTGAACGGAGGATATGAAGATGAGTAGCACTTTGACTACGGAAGGCATTTATGCAACATATCCGCCTGTTCTCAAGGCAGATGAGCGTGCTGCGGCAATCGGTGAGGTTATGGCTGAACAACTCGCAAAAAACCGTATGCTGTGCGATAAAACGATGATATACCCTGCTATAGACGCGCTTTCAGAGGAGATCCTTGATGCACTTGCATACGATTTCAACGTAGAATGGTACGATTACGAAGGAACGCTTGAGGAAAAACGCAGGACGATCAAAGAATGTATCAGTGTGCATAGATATAAGGGAACAAAATACGCTGTTGAAACCGCACTGAAAAGCGTGTATGAAACTGTAAAGGTGCAGGAATGGTTCGAGTACGGCGGCGAACCATATCATTTCAAGGTCGTTATCTATGATCATACCAACGATACCGAGAAGCGGCAAAGGGTGCTTGCCAAGGTGCACTATTACAAAAATCTGCGTTCGCATCTTGAGGAAACTGTGTATATGGTAGGCATTAACACTAATATAGTGCTCAATGCTGGAATCAAGACAGCTGGCAGGTACAAGAGAATATATACGGAGGTGAAGAATTATGGCTTGGAATAACAGTGTGGTAACAAACGCAGGACTTGCACTGCTGTCCGATGTTTTGAGCGGAGGCATGGTAACGATATCAAACGCCGCTATAGGTGAGGGGACTGTAGATGTCACAGCGCTGATGGCTCAGACGGAACTTCAGCAAAAAAACGATACAGTAACAGTCAATATTGCGGCAGAGTCAAACCTGACAGATGGCATAGGAAAAGCAATAAGACTACAGGTCAGGAATACAGGTTTGAAAGCTGCGGTGACAGCGCGGCAATTCGGTATTTACGCAACAGCGGACGATGGTTCTACCGCTTTGTTGGCGATAATGCAGGATGAAACAGGTGAGGAGATACCGTCGGAAGAGGAATATCCGGATTTTATGCTTGAATTTACTGCAGCAATTGCTCTGTCGCAGACAGACGGGATAACGGTTGTTGTCAGTGGTTCTGCGGCGATCACGGCTGAAACGCTTAAAGAGGCATTGCACTATAAAGCTGACAAGGATCATAGCCATGATATTGCAGATGTGGATGGATTGCAGACTGCGCTTAATGGCAAATCTAACAGCAGCCATTCTCATGCTATCTCTGATGTGATGGGGTTGCAGACTGTACTTGACGGTAAAGCCAATATAAGCGGCAAGCCTGTTGTCACAAGCATCGTTCCTATGGACGGAGCGGTCAAGCTTTCTTGGCTGCCGGTAGAAGGCGCGACACAGTACGCTGTTTCCCTCTACAATACTTCCACGGGCAAGTACACCGTACTCAACAAGACGCTCACTGCAACGGACTACACCGCAACAGGTCTGACGAATGGCACAGAGTATCAGTTCCTTGTACAGGCTTGTTTAAACGACACTTGGTCAAAATATGCGGTGAGCGACCACGTGTATGCTATTCCTGAAAAAATCAACGCACCTGCATCTGCTACTGCAGAAGGATATGTGACAACAGGTTCACAGACATTCGCTGGTACCAAAACATTTAAAGGAAGTATATTGTGCGGAGGTTCACATAATTTAGATGTGGCACAAGCCCGTGCAATATATGCAGGCACGACAGATATGATAGCAGGCGAAACATATTTGCCGACAGGTGCTATCTATCTTGTATACGAATAATAGGGTGGTTAGCATATGGCAAAGAGTAGCTATATTGGAGGCATTGATAACAAAGCTCGAAAAATCAAAAAAGGGTATCTTGGTGACATAGATAGCAAAGCACAAAAGGTTAAGAAAGCCTACATTGGTGTTAACGGTGTTGCAAGACCTTTTTTCGCAAGTGGTATAAGCTACTATGGACAGGCTCCCGACCTGTCTAGCGCACGTCTTGCAATGGCCGCTGCGTCTGTTGGAGGATATGCCTTGTTTGCGGGCGGCTACACTTTGCAAGCTGCAGGAACAGGTTATACTTCAGTTCAGAGTGGCGTGGTCGATGCATATGACGAGGCATTGGTTAGGAGCAGTCCAGTAACCATTTCTGCTCGTTCCGAAATGCAGGGAGTATCTTTCGGAAAATATGCAGTATTTTCATTCTCAAGAAATAACTCTGTAATCAACTTCATTGACAGTGCCTTTGTGAACAAAACTCTGACAGGATACGGATGTAGTCTGATTGGCGCCGCTACTGTTGGAGACAATGAATATGTGATGTTTACTGGAGGATTTAACAACGCCACGCAGAAAACTGTACAGTGCATCAGTGCTGCTCTTGTGAGTTCAAGCAGCCTTTCACTTGGCACTGCCCGATATCGTCATGCAGGAGCTTCTGTAGGTGGATATGCGTTGTTCGCTGGAGGTATGAATGATGTAACTAGCCATATGAGTTCGGTTGAAGTATTTTCACCTGAACTTGTGAAGTCATCTGCCACATCGCTTTACACTGCAACTAAGAATTTATCGGGCGCAAGTTTCGGAGATTATGCATTATTCGGTGGTGGTCGAGCATCTGGTGGCACTTTGGTGACAGTTACAGCATATAATTCTGAACTTGTGAAATGTCAAGTTCCTGACCTTAGTAGTGGTAGAAGCTTCATTGCAACAGCAGTATTACAGGACCATGCCTTGTTTGGTGGAGGCTCATCGAATGGCAGTGATGATGGTGCCGCGGGTGTTGTTGATATATATAACGAAGACCTTGTTCACAGCGTTGCCGAACAGGGACTCGCGTCACCAACAATGTATCCAGCGGCGACAACCATAGGTAATTATGCTTTGTTCGCGGGTGCGGATGGAGCTGTAACAGCATACACAATTTAAATTTAAGGGAGGATTTTTTATTATGAAGAAGCTTGAAGAGTACACAGGAGAAAAGGTATACGCATTCCCAAACGGTGCAAGGGCAACTCGGGAGGCGGTGTTGCAGCGCTTCCCCGCGGCAGAGGATTTCACCTTTGTTGTGACGACAGATGAATATGGAGAGGTCATGTTCGGTATGGATAACCTCTCGGCATTGCGGAGTATTTACAATATTGATAAGTCCCTCTCCAAGGAGGATGCGATTGCGGCTATTGAGGAGATAATGAATACTCCAGCAGAGGTAAATGAAGAAGTTTCCGACCAGACAAGAATCGCAGATGCCCTTGAAGATATGGTCGTACTTCAGGAGCTGAACGCTCTGGAAGCTTAATAGAAAGGAGGAATTACTATGGCACATTCGGCACAGTATGAACATCTTAAGGCACGCTATGAACAGGGTCGTATCAGTGACAGCATGCTTCGCAAGTATGTTGCGGTCGGTAGAATTACCGCGGCAGAGTACACGGAAATTACCGGAAAGGACTATTGATGGCTGAGCTTGACCTTGACATCATCCTCGAATGGGATGTGAAAGCGAAGTGTGCGCGGCGAGAGGATGAAGCCGCCGCGCTGGAAGAAACGCAGGAGCTTCCTGCGGAAACGGAGGTTACATAATAATGGATAAACTCACACAGATAATCGACTGGCTTGCTATGACGGCAGGAGTACTGCTCGGCTTCCTCTACGGCGATATTACGCCGCTCATGTACAGCCTGATAGCAATGGTAGCACTGGATTTTATAACAGGTTTGGCTGCAGCTGCTGCACGCAAGGAGGTCACGTCCTGTAAGATGTTCAAGGGCCTTATACGCAAGTTCCTGATACTGGTGCTTGTGGCGGTGGCGCACGTTATAGACTGCTACGTCACGAATACCTATCCTGTGATACAGTCGGCAGTGATGCTGTTCTTTATCGTTAATGAGGCGCTGAGCATCGTGGAAAATGCAGCTATGCTGGGGCTGCCTATTCCTAAGAAGCTGCTTGACGTGCTGGAGGACCTGCAGGCAGAGTCGGGCAGCGAGGGAAAGACTAAGATCGAAGAGGAGATAAAGGAGGATGGCGATAATGGCAGCTAAAGTTAAATACGCAGGCGTGGATATGTCCTACTGTCAGACGAATGTTGACTACAAGGCACTCAAGGCAGGCAAAATCTGCGGCAAGCCCGTGAAATTCGCCATGCTCCGTTTCAGCTATGGAGCATGGCAGGACACTGTCTTTGATACTCACTACAGGGGCTGTAAGGAAGCAGGTATTTATGTCGGGGTGTACCACTGGCTGAGAGCG
>SVMQ01000139.1 GCA_015067375.1 Oscillospiraceae bacterium
CATGATGACCAGCCGCACTGAATATATGCAGTTCGATATCAACGGCACAGAGATATTCGCCGATACGCTTCAGCTGATAGTAATGCCGAAAGGTTGCGATATTACCGATGAGATAGGCGAGGACTATGTTTATGTACGACTTACGTTTGACGAGCTTACAGTACGCTATGACACTGTTTCGGGCTACAGTAATACAGGACGTTTCAGTGCTGTCGAGGTGCTGACAGAGGACACCGAAAGCGTACTGGGTAACCTATATCTGTTCGAGGGTGAGGAAAAAGACCCGCGTATGACAGAAGCGTACAACGCTATCACAGGCAGCCTTGACAGTATCTATAAGGATACAACGCACGGAATGATAATGCTTGACATGGATTTTGACGGCACGCCTGAGCTGCTCGTTTCGGACGCGGTAAAGAGGGGAATATCGGATTATGACGGTGAGCCTGATCATTACGATACCTCGATATATCGTATCGAAAACGGAGCGCTGCGGTATATCGACAAAATGACTTTCACCTCTGATTATTTTACATCAGGTTTAGGAATGGGTCTTAAAACGTTGGAGGACGGCACAAAGGGCTGGTACGCTTCTTCCTATATAAACCGCGAAACAGGCGCGACTGACGAGCGTATAGATTACATCTATAAGCTGGAGGGCGACACGCTGACAGCGATAGAAAAATTCCGCAGTGCAGGCGAAGAGTACTTCATTGACGGTCAGCCTATAACAATGTCCACACGCGAGGAATATGTTTCGTTCTACGACGAGGAGCCTGAATTGACCACCATATACGAATGGGGTGACTACAGCTCGTTTTTCGGCCCTAATATCGTATTCGGTGATATTAAGCATGATTACGTTGCGGATATCTCTGAGCAATATATGATACTGTCCGACTGGCTGTGCGACTTTAATAGCAGTGGTTACTCACAACTGCACGGGATGGTAAACAGCGTATATACATTGACAGACCGCGAGCTGTCCTACCGCATCGCATACCTAGTTGACTGCGCATATCTCGGTGAATATAACCCTGCTAAAAACCAGTATTACTATGAGTTCTATGGCGGGTTTGCAAAGCCTGTGATCTATCTGTACCCCGAGCAGCAGACAGATGTTTCGGTAGAAGTAGGCTTCGCTAATGGCGGCGAGCTTACCTGCACCTATCCCGAATATAACGACGGCTGGCGCGTTACAGCACTGCCTGACGGCACACTGTATGACGAGAGCGGCAACGAGTATTACTGTCTTTACTGGGAGGGCGAGGGAAGCGCCACACTTGACATGAGCCGCGGCTGGTGCGTAAGCGGCAAGGACAGTGCTGATTTCCTGCGTGAAAAGCTGTTACATATAGGACTGACGCCGCGCGAGGCTAATGAGTTCATCATCTACTGGCTGCCGCAGCTTGAGCAGAGCGAGTACAATGTAATATCGCTGCACACTGAGCAGTATGCGGCTGCTGTTCCGTTGAATGTTGTTCCTGCACCTGACAGCGAGATACGCGTGTTTATGACGTTCACTCCTGTTGGGGAATATGTGGAGATAGCGCCGCAGGAGCTTCCATCCTATGACCGCACAGGCTTCACCCTAGTGGAGTGGGGCGGAGGTATAGTCGAATAAAACAATGGGGCAGGATGTTTCTCCTGCCCTTTTGATATTTAAAGAATGTGTTGCTTTCAGACCGTTCCGCTCCTGTATTGCGATGGCGTGATGCCTTTGGTTTTTCTGAATGCGCGGCTGAAGTAGTTGGAGTCGCCAAAGCCGCATCGCATCGCTATCTCAGTTATCGGCATCGTACTCTCTTTAAGCAGTGAACAGGCTTTGCGGATGCGTATGTTCATAAGGTACTTCTGTGGCGTGGTGTTGTAGGCTGCTGAAAACAGCCTTATAAAGTGCCTTTGTGAGTAGTGGGATATGTCAAGCACCTGTTCTATGGTGATGTCGTCCATGTAGTGTTTTTCCATGTAAGCGGCAGCTTCGGCCATTCCGCTTATCTCGCGGTGCTTTACGGGGGCATCATACAGACGCGACAGCTTTGTGATGATCTGCATAAAATACGCGTGCAGTATCGTTTTCTTTCCGGGGCGCTGTTCAGCATATTCCGCTACAGCGGCATCGAGCAACAGTTTAAGCTCCGAGAAATCCGCGTGCGTCAGGTGCAGCCTGCTTTTGAAGCTCTGTGCAGTATTCAGCTGTGCTTCAAGCAGGAACAGTGCGTGAAATCCTGCGTGTTGTTTGATGTCGTAGTCGCCGTCAAGCAGCGCCTCAGGGCGAAACATTATGTTGCATATTCGGAAGCTGTTTACATTGTCATAGCCGTGGAAGACATCCTTGCCCATCACAAAGACATCTCCCTTGCATACAGGGAAACGCTCCTGCTGCACGATATGGTCGGCAGAGCCGTCTAATACTATAACAAGTTCGCAGAAATCCTCGTGTCCATGAATGAACATCTTGTCGTCATGACCGCCATATTCGATGTAAAAGGGAAAGCTGTCATCCTGCGTGAAATATTTCAGCCACATATTATTCAAGCGATCATCTCCCGAAAATATCATATTTTTATTATGATAACACACCACATGAATTTTTTCAAGTAAGTTGATAATGAATAATTGATGAAAATCATATAAAATTTGAAAAAAGGTCTTTTCTTATTTCAATATTTGTGATATAATATTATCGTGTATGACTATATCTTGTTATATGCGTTTGATCGAAGGGTACATAGGATCAGTGAGGTATACATTGAAAATAAAGGCTTTATTGATAACGCTGTTGATGCTGGTGGCTACCGGTTGTTCGGCAGGCGCTTCGGTAGAGAACCTGCTTGCACCGCCAAAGCTGGACGGACAGCAGAATGATATCTATCAGGCGCTTATCAACAGCACAGGCTCCAGTATCAAGCTGAAATATCCAAAAAGCGGCGACTATCGCTCGCCGTTTGTCGTGCGCAATATAGATAACGAGCCGGGTGAGGAAGCGATGGTGTTTTATGCTCCTGACTCCGTGCAGACGGGTGAGGCAGCACTGCGACTCAAGTTTCTGGATCAGTACGATGGAAAATGGCAGGTGGTCTATGACCTTGCGTGCATCGGTACAGAGGTCGAGAGCCTTAGCTTTACGTCAATTGGCGAGGGCTTCGGTGAGGATATATTGCTGCGCACATCGGTGCTGAATCAGACTGAAAAGGTGCTGACTGTCATAAGCTACGCTGATGGCACGCCAAAGGAGCTTTACGCATCCCCATACTCCTGTCTTGAGGTCTTTGACCTCAATAATGACGCTAACGATGAGCTGGTAACGGTCGTGACCGATAAGACAACGGGAATCTCGACCGCGATGCTGTTTGCGCGCACCGAAAGCGGATTGTCAAAGCTCAGCCAGACAGAGCTTGTCGGAACACATTCCGAGATCATCAATGTAACAAAGGGATTTCTTTCCGAAAGCGTCCCCGCGCTTTACATCGACCATTCGCGCGGTCAGGGACAGTATGGTACCAGCGTAGTTTACTGCAGCGGTGACAGGATAGTCAGCCCCGACAGTATAGGCGCAAATGCCGACAGCAGTATAGTATCGCGCTTCACAAATGACTACATGGCAGACATACACTGCACCGATATCGAAGGTGACGGCTTTGTAGAGATACCCAGTATGGTGCCGCTGCCCGGTTATGAGGCGCTGCCGCGTGCAGAGCAGCTTTGTGCGGTGCGTTGGTACACCGTCGAGCGCGAGGATTTCGTATCCGAGCATTATGGTTATTACAGCAGTAAGTTCAAGTTTGCACTGCTGTTTCCTGACAGGTGGCACGGTGTTGTCACTGCGGTGCCTAATCTGCAGGAGAACGAGATAATCTTCATAGGATATACGCCCGAAACGGGTCTTGAGGTCAACGAGTCCACTGAGCTTATGCGAATAAAGATAGTGGACAAGAGCGATACTCAGACGAGCGTAGCTAATGCGATAATACTAGGAGAAACAGAGGAGAGCATCTACTGCTGCTTTGAAACAGGAACCTATAAGACCAGCAAGCTTGCGTTGACCGCGAGCGAGCTTGAGGATAGCTTTATCATTCTGACTGAGAGGTAAATTATGAAACGTATACTTGTTTGCGAGGACGAAGAGGCGATCCGCGATTTTGTCGTGATAAATCTCCGTCGTTCGGGTTATGATGTGGTGGATGTTGCAAGCGGCGAGGAGGCAGTAGATGTTTTCCGTAAGCAGAACGGCGATTTCGATGTTGCGCTGCTTGATATAATGATGCCCGGCATGGATGGATTTGCACTGTGTCGTTGGATAAGGGAGCAAAGCTCTGATATCGGCATCATAATGCTGTCTGCGAAAAGTCAGGAGATGGATAAGGTAAACTGCCTTATGATCGGCGCCGACGATTATGTTACAAAGCCTTTTTCTCCGTCTGAGCTTGTGGCGCGTATAGATGCCATCTATCGCCGCGTTAATGTAAATCAGGCGCGCCGTGAGGTAGCAAAGACGATAACCTCAGGTCCGTTCGTGCTGGATTGTCAGAGCAGGACAGTGAGCAAGAACGGCGAGCTTATCGACTTAACTCAGGTAGAGTATCACATAATGGAATACCTGCTGAAGAACAGCAATACCGCATTGGATCGTAAGACCATCCTGCACCATATCTGGGGCGATGCTTATTATGGCGATGATAAGGTAGTGGATGTCAACATTCGCCGTCTGCGTATGAAGATAGAGGAAGACCCGTCTGAGCCTGAGTACATACAGACGATATGGGGCTTCGGCTACAAGTGGAATATCTGATATATGGGTGAGAATATTCTGAGATCTCCATCGGTGTCGCGCGCTAAGAACAAGAATGTCCGCGGTTCGATCGCGTGGCGATGGATGATAAATACGCTGAGTGTGGTCGGTATCCTGCTGATCGTTGCTAATGTATGTATATACCATTTTACGAGGCAGTATTATTATGGCTATGCTCAGAACTATGTGGTCTCCGAGGCAAACGCTACTGCTACCGTATTGTCAAGGCTATACGAGGATCTGGCGGTAAACTATTCCTCTGAGATACGCGAGGTTATAGAGAACTTTGAGAAAAAGGATCGCATGGAGGTAGTGTCGCTCAACAGTAACGGCGAGGTCACCCTGTCGTCAAGCGGATTTTCTCCCGTTGGTGACAACTATATGCCCGACTACGAAGAAGCGCTGAAGTCCGAGGATGGCGTAGGTATTTTTGTAGGTGTGGACGGCGGTGAAAAGATACTTGCCGTAACTGTGCTGCTAGCACAGCCTAGCGCCAATTACCATGCGCTCAGGTTCATGACTTCTCTGAGTGGTATCGAGGGACAGCTCTCGACTATCATGTTCATCGCGCTGATGGTCAGTGCAGGAATGATAATGATGGTCGTGTTCTCGGGACTTTATTTCGTAAAGTCGATATGCGTGCCGCTCATGGAGATAAGCGGTACTGCGAAAAAGCTTGCAAAGGGCGATTTCTCTGAGCGTATCGCAATAAAGAACAACGACGAGATAGGCGAGCTGTCGCGTGTATTCAATGATATGGCGGACGAGCTTGAAAACTCTGAGGCGATAAAGAACGACTTTATCTCCTCGGTGTCGCACGAGCTTAGGACCCCGCTTACCGCTATCAAGGGCTGGAGTGAAACGCTTGCACTTGGCTACGACGAAGCGACGTTTACAAAGGGCATGAAGGTCATTACAGGCGAAACAGAGCGCCTTGAAAGTATGGTTGAGGAGCTGCTTGACTTCTCGCGCATACAAAACGGAAAGTTCACGCTGCAGATGGCTAATATCGACATCATCGCGGAGCTTGACGACGCGCTGCTGATATATTATGACAAAGCAGGCAAGGAAAACAAGACGATTCATTATAATGACCCGGAGTTTCTGTGCGTAGTATACGGCGACAAAAACAGGCTGCGACAGGTGTTCATCAATGTTATCGACAACGCGATAAAGTACACCGATGCAGGCGATGCTGTCGATATAACCGTAGAGCGGATCGACGAGCAGCTTAAGATAGCCGTATCCGATACAGGCTGTGGAATTGCGCCGTCCGATCTGCCAAAGGTCAAGGCTAAGTTCTA
>SVMQ01000140.1 GCA_015067375.1 Oscillospiraceae bacterium
GACGGTGGTATATGGGAGCTGTTTGTCGAGGGCATTCGTGAGCTTGACAACTACAAGTACAGCATCGAGGCTTCCGACGGACTTATCAAGCTCAAGGCAGACCCGTATGGATATTTCATGGAAGTCCGCCCGAATACCGCGACAAAGTTCTACGACATCGAGGGCTTTAAGTGGACTGACGACAAGTACATGAAGGAGCTTTCCGAAAAGAACATCTACGAAAGCGCCGCTAATATCTATGAGGTCAACCTCGGCTCCTGGAAGAAGGACGGCGAGAGCTACTATAATTACAAGCGCCTTGCCGACGAGCTTATCCCCTATGTCAAGGGAATGGGGTATACCCATATCGAGCTTATGCCTATCGCTGAGCATCCCTTCGACGGAAGCTGGGGCTATCAGCAGATCGGATACTTTGCGCCGACCTCTCGCTTCGGCACACCGTTCGACTTTATGGGATTTGTGGACAAGTGCCACAATGCAGGCATCGGCGTTATCATTGACTGGGTACCTGCGCACTTCCCCAAGGATGCGGCAGGTCTGTATGAGTTCGACGGCACAAGCTGCTACGAATACGACGACCCCCTGAAGCGCGAGCATAAGAACTGGGGTACTCACATATTCGACTGGGGCAAGCCCGAGGTACAGTCGTTCCTCGTTTCCAACGCAAACTACTGGATAGAGAAATATCACATTGACGGTCTGCGTGTCGACGCTGTTGCGTCCATGCTGTATCTGGACTATGACCGCAAGGACGGCGAATGGCGCCCGAACATCTACGGCGACCACGGCAACCTTGAGGCTATAGCGTTCCTGCAGAAGCTGAACGCCGCACTGTTCAGAGAGCATCCCAACCTGATGATGATAGCCGAAGAGTCCACCGCATGGCCGATGGTAACAAAGCCTGCTGATATCGGCGGTCTTGGCTTCAACTTCAAGTGGAACATGGGCTGGATGAACGATATGCTCCGCTATATGTCGATGGATCCGCTCTCCAGACCCTATAACCATAACCTTGTTACATTCTCGTTCTACTATGCATTCTCCGAGAACTTCATCCTGCCTATCTCGCATGACGAGGTAGTATACGGAAAGTGTTCCATGCTGGATAAGATGGGCGGCCCGAGAGAATATCGCTTCAACTCGATGCGTACATTCCTCGGCTATATGATGGCTCACCCGGGCAAGAAGCTGATGTTCATGGGACAGGAGTTCGCACAGTACAAGGAGTGGAACTTCCAGACAGGTCTTGACTGGGAGGTACTGGAGTTCGATCCGCACTACAAGCTGCACCAGTATGTAAAGGATCTGAACAAGCTGTACCAGAAGCTTCCCGCACTGTGGGAATGCGACACCAGCTGGGAAGGCTTCCACTGGATATCCAGTGAGGACAACGCAAACAGCGTTATCGCATTCAGACGTATCGCAAAGAACAAGGATGAAGTCATCTGTGTATGCAATTTCCAGCCTGTACGTCATGAGGTATACGACATCGGCGTTCCCTACTACGCCGACTATGTTGAAATATTCAACTCCGACGCTGAGAAATACGGCGGAAGCGGCATAAAGAACGGCAAGCTGACTGCAATAGAGCAGCCCATGCACGGCGAACAGTTCAAGATCACGCTTGACCTGCCGCCCATGTCCGTTATGTACTTTGAGATCAAGAACAAGCGCAAGACCCCTTCCGAAGAGGCAGCCGAAAAAGCAGAAAAGGCTATGAAGGCAGCTGAGGAAAAGGCAAGGCTGGCTGCGGCAAAAATGGCAGAGAACAGCAAGTAAGCTGATAAACTGCAACAAGAATCAAAAAAAATCACGGCTTTATGCCGGGACAGGAGGAATATATGAATCACATTAAAAAAGAGTGCGTAGCCATGCTTCTCGCTGGCGGTCAGGGCAGCCGTCTTTACGCACTGACACAGGATATGGCAAAGCCTGCCGTTCCTTACGGCGGTAAGTACAGGATCATCGACTTCCCGCTCTCCAACTGCGTAAATTCGGGTATCGATACAGTAGGTGTACTCACACAGTATCAGCCCCTCGTACTCAATGAATACATAGGCAACGGTCAGCCCTGGGGTCTTGACACAGCACACGGCGGTGTGCATGTTCTGCCCCCCTATGAGTCCGCTGCAGGCAAGGCATGGTACTCCGGTACAGCTAACGCTATCTATCAGAATATCGGCTTTATCGACAGATATGACCCCGAATATGTAGTTGTCCTCTCGGGTGACCACATCTACAAGATGGACTACTCCAAGATGCTCGACTATCACAAGGAGCAGAAGGCTGACGCTACTATCGCAGTTCTCGAGGTTCCGTGGGAAGAGGCGCCCCGTTTCGGTATCATGAGCGCAAACCCCGACGGCACTATCTATGAGTTCGCAGAGAAGCCTGCTGAGCCTAAGTCCAACCTCGCTTCCATGGGTATCTATGTATTCACATGGTCCAAGCTCAGAAAGCACCTTATCGACAACGAAAACGACGAGGGCGCTACAAAGGACTTCGGCAAGAACATCATTCCTATGATGCTCGCAAACAACGAAAAGATGGTTGCATACCACTTCGATGGCTACTGGAAGGACGTTGGTACTATCGACTCCCTCTGGGAAGCTAATATGGACGTGCTTGATCCCAATGTTCCCCTCGACCTGCTGGACGACAGCTGGAAGATCTACTCCAGAAACCCCGTTATGCCTCCCCACTACACAGGCGAAAACGGCAAGATCGAAAACTCCATGGTTGCAGAGGGCTGCGAGATCAACGGTACAGTTGACTTCTCCGTACTGTTTGCAGGCGTTGTAATTGAAGAAGGCGCAGTTGTTACTGATAGTATCATCATGCCCGGCTCTGTTATCAAGAAGGGCGCGCGTGTTGAATATGCTATCGTAGGCGAGAACTGTGTTATCGGTGAGGGCGCACACATCGGCGATCGTCCCGAGCGCATCGAGGACAAGTCGCAGTGGGGCGTTGCGGTTATCGGTCACAAGGTGAACGTTTCTGCCAATGCAGTAGCCGCTCCCAAGGCAATGATCTCTAAGGATATATAAGATAAGGAAAGGATGTTTTTGATATGGCAAGTATGGCTAATGTTTTAGGACTTATTTTTGCTAATATGCATGAAACCTGCCTTCCCGAGCTGACAAAGGGCAGAGCTATGGCGAGCGTTCCCTTCGGCGGAAAGTACCGTATGGTAGATTTTCCGCTCTCCAGCATGGTAAACTCGGGCATTACTCAGGTAGGTATTATTACAAAGCACAACTACTACTCCCTGATGAACCACCTCGGCATGGGCAGTGAGTGGGATCTCGCAAGAAAGACAGGCGGTCTGCACATCCTGCCTCCCTACGGCAGAGAGGGCAGCGGTATCTACCGCGGCAGACTTGAGGCTCTTGCAGGCGCAGCTGAATTCATCCGTGAGTCCAACGCTGAGTATGTTGTAATGGCAGACGCTAACGTTGTTGCAAACATGGATATGAAGCCCATCGTTGACTACCACGAGAAGAGCGGCGCTGATATCACCTGCGTATACGGCAGAGGCGTTTACTCCACCGAAAGAGCTATGACCAAGACCGTTCTCTCTGTTGACGAAGAGAACAAGGTTTACGACGTTCTCGCAAGACCCGCTATCAGCGGCGAGATGAACGTTGCACTCGATGTGTTCGTAATGAAGAGAAAGTTCCTTGAGGATCTCATCCGCGAGTCCGAGTGCCGTGGTCTGTACAGCTTTGAAACAGATATCCTGCTGCACAAGCTGCATGACTACAAGATCTGCGGCTACAAGTACGAAAAGTACTTCGAGATCATCGACAGCATGAAGACCTACTACAAAGCTAACACAGATATCATGAACCGCGATATCTGCCACGAGGTATTCAACCTCAACCGTCCCATCTATACAAAGGAGCGCGATGTTGCTCCTGCTAAGTACGGCATCGACGCTGCTGTTAAGGGCTCGCTGATCGCTGACGGCTGCATCATCGAGGGTACTGTAGAGAACAGCGTTCTGTTCAGAGGCGTTGTTGTAAAGAAGGGCGCAGTTGTTAAGGATAGTATCGTAATGCAGGATACAGTAGTTGAGGAGAACGCAACATTCATCGACGCTATATCCGACAGAGCTGTAACACTCTCCAAGAACCGCGCTATCACAGGCTCCAAGGATTATCCCGTATTTATTTCCAAGGGCGCTACAGTTTGATCAAAGCATTTTCGAGATCCCCCGTTTTTCGGGGGATCTTTATTTTTTTGTAATATTCTTCGTATAATTTACACACTGTATATTTATTCAATAATGTAACCAAATGCTGTTGTGGATTGTATTATCAGTGAAACGCGTTTCAAGAGGTGAAAAAATGGACAACGACCAGCTCACTTTATACATAACCAAATACGGCGACATGGTTTTCAGGGTAGCGTACAGCTACACCAAAAACCGTCCCGACAGTCAGGATATAGTGCAGGATACCTTTTTGCGGCTGTATCGCTATGAAAAGCCATTCGACAGCGAGGAACACACAAAAGCATGGCTCATCCGCACAGCAGTCAATCTCGCCAAGAACAACGTGAGGTCAGTATGGGTAAGCAGACGCGCGGAGCTGGATGAGAGCCTGCCAGCGCCGCAGCATTCAGACAGCGGTCTTTCCGCCGCAATGCAAAAGCTGGACAAGAAGTACAGCATCGTGATATACCTGTACTACTTCGAGGGCTACAGTACTGCGGAGATCGCAAAGCTGCTCAGGCTGACTGACTCCAACGTAAAGGCGCGCCTAAAGCGCGGACGAGATAAACTAAGAGGATTCCTGTCGGAGGATTGAAAGGAGTTTACATTATGGATAAAATCAACGAATATTACAATGAGTTAAAACTCGGCGCAGCTCCCGAAGAGATGGCGCAGCGCGTTATTGCCGCTGATAAAGCAAAGACTAAGCGCTTTTGTATCAAAAAGCCTGCCATCATCGCTGCTGCCGCTGCGGTAGTGCTTGTAGGAGGTGCAACTGCCGCCGCAACACATATACTTGGCTTCAACCAGATCTTCGGCGGTATATTCCACAGCGAAAGCGACGCGCTGGGCGAAAAGATACTCGCCACAGCAGAGAATGTACAGTACACTGTTTCAGATGAAAACTATGCAATAAAGCTCAACGGCGTTACAGGCTCACCCGCAAATATCATTCTCAATTTCGAGATATGCCGAGCAGATGGGCTGCCTATCAATGAGAGTAAAGATACTTTCGTTGATGTAGCTTTCCTTGACTTCAAGAATATCGAAGCAGGCGGCGGAAAGTATTATTATGAAGCAAATGAAGCAGGCAGCATTGATGTGGAATGGGAACAGCGCATCAAAGAGGAGGATCTGATAAACGGCAAATATATCTGTGCAGGCCCGATGGAGTTTTATGGCGCTGCAAATTTCGAGGATAACGGCGATATCAATATGCTGGAATTCAGCGTTTCATTCGACTATACTCCAACCGAGGAAAGCATGAAGCAGCTGACCGTTGCTGATACAAGCCAGGATTGCATAATAAAATGCAGCTACTTCAACGAGCAGGAAGTGTTCGAAAACGAATGCGACATCACATCGCTCACTCTGACTAACTCGGTCGGCGTTCTTGAAGCTGACCTGACAGGAATTGACGGCTCTCGTGTCCCGTTCTGCAACCTCAACGACGGCAACGACATCAAGCTGATAAAGACCGACGGCACCGAGGTGCTCTGTGCATTCTCCGGCGGTACGGCTGACGACATACATGTGTCGTATACGATCCACTATTATGTTGATGACTGGTACTGCGACCAGCTTGTGGTAGACCTGAACGAGATCGAAGCTATCTCCATCAACGGCACTGTATATGAACTCTCCTGACCCCTATTCCCACAAAAATGCCCCTCACGCCAAAATGTGAGGGGTAAATCTGTATAAATCAAAGTTTATATTACTCAAAGTAATTATTTGTACATTATCTTATCGGCGTTCAGCTTATCGTTGAATCCCATGTAGTATCCAAGCTGCGTCACTGCAGGGATAAGCAGGTAGTACACCAACATAAGCACAGGAAACCACACCGACATATTATCAAACTGTCGCAGCGTCGTGT
>SVMQ01000141.1 GCA_015067375.1 Oscillospiraceae bacterium
TTCCGATCTTGCTGAGTGAGCAGCAGACCGTCACGATCGAACTCAAATTCCTGACAGGGCAATCCATCGGATGACATGAACATCTTTGTCCTTGCAAAGTCCTCGCTGCAAAAGATGACCCTGACATTGGGGCTTCCGTCATCCGCAGCAATTGACTTATATTTTTCCAGTTTTATCAAAGCGCCGTCGCTGCTTCTCTCAACGATCGCATCATCCATATACTGCCAGCCGTATTTATCACGGACAAGCACGAAGCACAGTCCAGTTACAGCCAGCATATCGGACACCAGCATATCCCCATCGGAAAGCACATGATCCTTAAAAGATGCATCCACTCTGTACTGCGACAGCGGCAGCACATCAGTGTATATCGCCTTGATACGGGGCATATCCTCACAGCCGCACGATACCAGACGCACGCGAAGCCATCTGCCCTCAGGGAGCCCACTCATACTGATGCTTGAAAGATCTGTACCTGTCTTGAATACGATCTCTCCCGAAAAAGACAGCGCGCTTGTATCATCCTTTATGAGTTCGCACTCCGCAAAGCCATCGGCTATGGAATACTCCCAAACGATATCTCGCGCAAGATGATCGCTGTTTCCCAGAGGATTTCTGCTGACAGCACATCTGTCGTCAGTGTCAAAGAACAGTGATACACCCTCGCTGCAGCGTTCAGCATCAGTAACATCAAGCTCTATATACAAACGGCAGCTGTCGTTGTGCAGCTTGTTTCCGAAAGGGGAGAACGATGTGTCATGGTCTTTGGATATATCCGTAATATCAACGAAGCCATCGCTGTTTTCAATATATATCCTGCCGATACTGAAAGGTGCGCGCCTGAAATGCTCCTCAGCAGTAAACACCATTCCATCGGTAGTCTTTACCGTGCTTCCCTTGATTATCCTATCGGGAATACTGTCACTGCCAAAGTAGACCGCTGTCTTAGCAGGACTCGGGGGATAAACATCGATTCCCAGCAGCTTAAGCATATTCTCATAGCTTCTGTCGGAAATGCGGTTGAGATAATACTGCTGCATCTCCTTGAGCCACGCAAAAAGCTCGATTATCGTTATACCGGGGTCATGCTCGTTATAATCCGTCCATTCGGGAAATATCACCGAAATACGACGCTTAGCCGCCTCGACTATATCGGAATATTTCTGATCATCAAGATCAGGCAGCTTTATCATTGCACACGCAACCCCTTTCTTATAGGATCAAATTCTCACTGTGTGAGTACCGGCAGACGCGATAAAATATCTGTAAACATCCGTATCATCCAGCGGAACTATCATCTTTTCGCTGTTGTGATAGTACTCACCCGTAAGGAGCACCCTGCTTACATAAGCGATATGCTCCACCTTTTTCAGCGCTGCATAGACCGCACTGACAGACGGCATCCTGCCGATGCTGCTGCCGTCTGAATTGACGATCAGATCATTTATCGTATTGATAACTGCGCGCTCTGTCTGCGCGGCATATTCATAATCATCCACTTGAATGGCTACCTCCGCACATACCTTCATTATCCTCGACGGGATAACCGCAAGTCTGCCGCCTGCAACAGGCTCAAGACTCGCATTCCTGCGAAGGAAATCATCTATCCTTCTGCAAAGCGCCGCGGAATATGTCGCGCTTGCATGGTCCTTAGGTTTAACGACAACGGTGATACAGCCATTTTCACTAACAGCATTACTGTTTCGTCCGCAGAAGCAGCGCACTTCATCCACTTCGGTAAACTGCTCCATTACGAGCGTTTCGAAATCACCTGCAGTGACCGCTCTGCCTCTGTGCTTCAGTCGAGCAGCACCTATCTTGCGTATAGCATCAAGGCTCTGACCGTTGCTTCCGCCACAGGTCGCTTCAAAGTTAGTCATCCGCTCAACGAACGGAATACCGACGATGAGTCCATCGATCGCTTCTGCAGCAAGATTTCCAACACTGCCACCGCCAAAGGAATAATCCACACTTATCTCTGCATTGCCCGAATAAGCAGGTATCTTACCGTTGACGCCATCACCAAAGCAGATCGTACCACGACTGTTATCCAGCTGATAATGCCTGTCATCTGCCGCAGAATCTGTAAGCGTCGCTCTCGGCTGCCATTTCACCCAACATTCGATCAACTGACCATCGTCATCCGTTACCATGCGGACATTGCTGCTGTTCTGTTTTTTCAGCTCGTTAAGCTCTGAAACAGAGGTCTCGCCAAGCTCGTTCACCCAAAGGTCACAGCTGATAACAGGCTTGTTTGCAAGAGCAAACTCCTGCCACAGCTTTCCTGCAATATACTCGTGGCGCTCATCGCTTACGCTTTCTTTCTGGACTATCTCAACAGCATTCTTGTGGATGCTGCAAAGCCGCGGATGTATCTTGCTCTTTCCTGACAGCTTGACCGCCCTTATCCAGCAGCCCTTTTGTCCGAAAAGCTGCGCGTCAGCAAAGTCTGACGGCGCGTACAGCGATATGATACCGCTCGCGGAAAAACCGCCTGTGCGATCATCCGCCTTGATCTCTCTCCATATATTTTTGGCGCCATGCTCAACCGCAAGATACTCGAAAACGATGTCGCGCTCCTCGTCATCAGTGCCTGCAAACTCGAAATAGAAGTTCACGGGATATCCCGAGGGTGCGCTGTCAAACATGAAGTATACCGAATCATGCTTATCGGGCATAAGACGGAAAAGCCTCAGATTGGCAGGAGAACCATCCGTTTCAAAATAAGTTTTTTCACAGTTGTTTGTAACGCTGACCGCCTGTACAGGAAGATAGCTGCTACCGTAATCAAAACGGATATCAACGCCCTTCAGCCATGGCACCAGCCATCTGCTGTGAGTGCTGAACCTGTTCTCCACCTCACGCACGCGGATGCGTATCCACATACCCTCGTATGCGTTCTGAACAGAGGAAACAAGATCATCGGGACAGGTGAAGCTTACAGTTTTCTTGCCATTTCCATCCTGACAGGAGAACGGATTCAAAGTGCCTTTTACATCCAGCTTGGCCCAACCGATACCGTTCCAGTATTCCCACTGCACCTCTCTGATATAGATATCGTCAGGCGGTGCAGCCTTTGTATCCTCCTTATCGACCACCAGCTTGCTGTTGAACTCCTGTCCTACAACATCGGTGATGACATCGTCATTGAGGATAACAGTAGACACTGTCAGATCTATCGTTACTTCTGCACCGCACTTGCTGAACGCCTCGGCACAGTCAATATACATCAGATCGTATACATCAGGCTCCTTGCCGAAGCAGTAGCCCGATTCCGCAACAGAAAGCTCATTATCGTTGAAAAAGATATGCGACGGAGCTATACCGCTGCCTGTATCAGCATCATTTATACTGCGGCTGTTGATGAAAATGTGATCTACAAATATCTCGTTTGAAAAGGATGATCTCTTCATCTCGCAAAAGATCCATCCGTTGACCTCTTCGTCACGCTGAATTCCATTGTCATCAGTGAATACAAGCTCGCCCTCGGGCTTTGTCAGCACGATATGATCATTCACAAAAGCCGCATCCAAGCGTAGTTTTCCTACGGTGGATATGAAGCTCCACTCCGCAAAATCGGTGCTGCAAAGCTGCATCATCAGCTGTGCGTCCTTGAATGTCATAGAAAGATTGGTGAGCTTCAGGCTGATCTCTGCACAGCCGTTGAGCCTGAGCACACACGCGTGTGCCACGGCAAATGCATGACGCTCCAGATTTGCCGACCTGTCAGGATCAAAAAGCAGCAAAGGAAGTGCTTTTTCATCAGACATATCGGTTCCCGCGATGATATCCTCCTCGGGAATGGTCATATAAATCGACTTTATCTCAGCAGGGGTCGCAAACATACCCGATACAGTTTCATAAACAACACGCCTGTCTCCGTTATCTTCATCGGAGATATCAGTGAAAAGCTGCGTTCCGCTCTTGATAAAGACATTGTGCGGCGCACCGTCAACAA
Source organism: Oscillospiraceae bacterium (assembly GCA_015067375.1). Lineage (GTDB taxonomy): Bacteria > Bacillota > Clostridia > Oscillospirales > Ruminococcaceae > CAG-115. The sequence goes on from SVMQ01000141.1 coordinate 3,959, forward strand.
GCTCAGCTGCCGCCATACCAAGGGACGGGGAAACGGACTTTGCACAAACGCCTATCATATTGAGGAACTCAAGATAGCATTTATCAGGGAAACGGTTGTATCTGTCTATCGTTCCGTGAAACATCTCAGCGAACAACTGCGCAAGGGCAGCGCCGCCGTCAGGATCATTGAGATCCAACGTCCATTCGGGCGTGTAGAACTCGCTTTTCTGCTTTATCAGCGCGAGGATATCTTCAACTGACCTGCTGTCAAGCTTTGGTATATTCATTTACCCTCGCCCTCCATCATGTAAAACGGATAAACCATATTGAACTGGTTGTTGGTCGTTCTGACAGTGTATTTGATACTCAGCTCCAGCATACTCTTGCTGCCGCCGTTATCAAGCGCAGCGACCTCAATGTTGCTGATCCTTGGCTCCCACTGCTCAAGCGCATCCTGAACGCTGCTTTCGAGAGCCGCTATGCGTTCAGCGCTGTTGTCGGAAAACACAAAGTCGCCTGCAGAAGTACCGAATTCAGGAAGCATTACACGCTCACCGAGATTTGTGCGGAGTATGAGCCTTATCGCCTCTGAAATATCATCCTCTGCACTGCTCATAGCAATGCGGTGAGTAGCAGGATCGATACTGAACGGGAATTTGAAGCCCCTGCCCATGTAACGCTTATTATCGGTCATTGTGTCCCCTCCGTTCATATATCATCAGTTGATTTTTGTCTTTAATCCCTTTATCGTAGTAACTCCATTTGCCTTGAGCGTCATCGAGCCGCCCGAGGATACCTGTGCGCTGCTGCTTGCCTTTGCATTTATCTGTGCGGAATCAAGTGTGATATCCTTTTTGGTCTTTATCGTCATGGAGCCGGTATTGCCGTCACAGGTTATCGTTATGCCGCCGACCTTTATGACCAGCTTCTTCTGACAGGTAAGTGATACCTCGCCGGTCTTGCCGTTCATCGAGATCGTGTTTTTTCCGTCAGACACCTCGATTAGCTGGTTTTCATCATCCATTTTGACAGTACGCTTTTTGGGTGTGGCAACGGTTATCTTTTCCTTGCCTTTTGTATCGATAAAGTCCACATAGGTCTTATTCGGCGTTATCAGCTTGTATTCCTCGTTCTTGCCGTTAGTCACCTTCAGCGGGGGCTTTGCATCCTGTACCCACAGGCTACCTAACACGAACGGGCGATGCATATCGCCGTTTTCATAAGTGATCGCCACGACATCTCCCACGTTATGATGAAAAAAGCTGCCGTACTGATTGCCGCCGAACGGTGTTATGCAATAAAGCCAGCCGGTTTCACCTGCGTCCTTATCACTTGTGATGTATTTACACTTGACCCTGCCAAGATTTTTCGGATCTTTTATATTAGTTACTGTCGCCAGCGAGATGCCACTGCGCATTCCGCTCTTTTCGATCGAGCCGTCGCCCGATGCGCCAAACATATCAACAATTCCTGACATTTATTCCTCCGTCAGACAGCGGTAGCAGAGAAACCGATAACAGTAAGAAAGCCGCTTGCGCTGTATTTATGATTTATTGAAGTGATGTAATAAGTATCATTGAGATCGGGATCCAGCTTAGCGAACTTCACCATTCCTCCCGGAGAGAGCTTCTGATTTCCAAGCACTGTTGCAGAGCCGTTGCAAAGATTTATCGCGCTTTCAAACATAACAGCTTCCGCATACGCCTGCGCTTCGCTTTTGTTTTTAACAAAGCTGCTGTTGATCTCCTTCTCCTTGCGCTTTACTCCCGAGCAAAGCTGTGCGCCTGTTTTTCCTCCGCTGCCCTGCGGCTTTGCGGTGGCAGTAAACGCTTTTATCGTATTGGGATCGCTTCCCGAGACCTTTACCGCGCCAAGCTGCTCTGCAAGCTCCACTGTGCGCGAGAAGCTGAGTATATCCTTGCCCCATGTATATGTTTCCAGAAGCTTTGCGGATCTGTATATATTCTTAACAAACCTGAGTTTGGTATCAGTCATGCAGAAAGAACTGTTTGTCAGCTTTGCAAGATTGCAGATGTAGGTATAATCATCAACGTCATGCTGCGTCATAGGATGCTCCTTATCCGCGCTGCCCGACACGCTGACC
>SVMQ01000142.1 GCA_015067375.1 Oscillospiraceae bacterium
AGCGACGGGTTGACCTTGTTGCGCACTACCTCTGCGGCAACCGTGAAATCCTCATCGAACAGCTTAGTGCCGTCCGAAAGAAGAGTGTGCTTTTTGCCATCAGTAAGCTCCAGCGGCGGCGCAAAATGTGTTCCGCACAGGCAGATAAACTTGCCCTCCGCATCCCTCTCAAACGAGGGTGCAAAGCTCTGCGAGCCACAGGTACAGCTGCAGATATCGCTGCGAAGTCTTATCAGCAGATCAAGCCACTGCTTTTCGATAAGACGCTTTTCGGGCTGATGCAGTCCCACAGTGAACGAGTGCGTGAATGCTTCGCGTATATACTCGGGCATGATGCGCCAGAACTTTATTATGTTGTTATGTACGCCGCGCACAGGTCGGTTAGAGTCATCCTGAGGATCGTATACGAACATCGGCTCAAAACCATAATGGCGTCGCTCTGCATCCTCCGTAAGACACACGCTCTTAAGCACTCTGCTGCCCTCAAGTGGATCTCCGCGCAAGAGCAGCCTGAACAGCAGAACTGCCAGTGAATAGCGGTCGGTAAGCTTGTCAGGCGCCTTTTCTCCGCGCACTATCTCAGGCGCCATATAGCCGGGCTTTCCTGCAATTCCGAGATGCTCGCCGTAGGGCGCGATGTTATCACAGTCGCATATCTTTATATCGCCGTCAGTCGGACGGATGAAAAAACCTCCGTCATTGAGATCCTGATAGCTCTTTCCGCTGTTGTGAAGCTCGCGGAATGCGGTAGTTATGCGGATCGCCGCATTGACGATGGAATACAGCCCCGAAAACTTAACGCGCGCATTAAGTATATCGGAAAACGGCGCGTAGTCAGACGGAATAAGCTCCATAAGAAAACCGAAACCACCGTCATACTCCTCAGTAAGGATGAGCGGCATTACAAAAAAGCCACAGTCAGTATCGCTGTTTGCCAACGATGTGAGGTTATCTCTGAAAAGCTCGGGGCGCTTGAGCTTGTTTTTGAAGTACATCTTCAGCGCATATTCCTTGTCGCGGTAAACGGCGCGGTACACCGTACCCTGTCCGCCTGCGCCCAGCACCGCCTTTATCTCGGCATAGCCGCCAAGCTCCAGCGGTATCTTATCTCCGACCTTTATCATCAGAAGCCGCCTCCGGTGATGGAGTCAAACTTCTCCTCCGCAGCAGTTTCAGCAGAGTTTCCGCACCACTCGCACACAGTTTCGCTCTCGCCGTTCCAGCAGGTGGTCTTGCCGCAGTCAGCGCACTGGAAAAAGCCCTTGCCGCCGCAATAGGGGCAGGTGGGGTATTCTGTTGTAACATAAATGTTGCCGCTGATCTTTGTATCACCGAACTTCTCGCGCTGTGCCGTATCCTCGGACACCTTGAATGCCCATGTAGCGTACCACGCGCCATCCTCGCGCTGCTCGGTACGGATGCCGAAAAGCTTGTGTTCCTGTCTGCATTTTGTGAGAATTACTGCTGCTGTTAACATAAGTAGTTTCCTCCGTTATCTTATTTTCGGACGGGATCCGCCCTGTTTATTTCAGTTTTGCCAGTATCTTTTCCGCCTCGGGATGACCGTTCTGCGCCGCAAGCTCAAAGAAGCGCTTTGCTTCGTCGCGGTTCTTTTCAACATACACGCCCTTGAGGTACATTATGCCGAGGTTATATTGTGCTATATCAAGATTCTGCTCCGCAGATCTCGCAAACCACGAGAATGCCGCCGCAGGATTTTTGGCAACTCCGCTTCCGAGATACAGACACTTGCCGTAGCTGCACTGCGCACGGGCATGACCCATCTCCGCCGCGCGCTTGTAGAACATCGCCGCGCCCTCGTAGTCCTGCTCGGACAGGCAGCGCCTTGCGCTCTGGTAAAGCTCCTCGCCGTCGTTGGAAAGGGGCTGCGGCTGCTCCGCCTGCTCCTCGGTGTACTGCTCGGGAGTAAGACCACCCCGCCACTTGGCAGCGATATCGGGATTTTTCGACACATACACTCCGTTTTCGTAGCACAGAGCAATTACATTGACTGCCTCATCATAACCTGCAAGAGCAGCTTCCATGAACCACTTGAAAGCAAGCTCCTCATTTCGCTCACACGAGATGCCCTCTGCAAGAAACTGCGCCGTCATATACTGCGCCGCCGGTATTCCGTTCTCTGCACCGCGCAGCAGCCATTCCCATGCCTGCTCCACATCCTGCGCACAGGCTCTGCCCTCCAGCCTGTACAGTCCCACATAATACTGTGCCTCGCCGCAATCCTGCAGCGCAGACTGCTCAAACCAGTACAATGCCTTATCGTATGCCTTGATGCGGTCGAAATGCCTGCCAAGGCTATACTGCTCTGCCGCGTCGTCGATATTCTTCTTGCTCTCTGTCACTGAAACAGGTGTTTCAGCGGGGCGCTTGAATGCTATCTCACAGCCCAGCGCCTGACCTATCGCTTCTACCGCGTCAGCCGCGCTCTTTCCTTTGAGTCCCACCTCATCGCGCAGCGACTTCACGCATCTCGCGGCAGCTGCACAGCGCACCTCAAACGGCTTTCCACGAACGCCGATAAGCTTCTTTGCGCAACCGTCATAAAGCGCCACATAAAGCAATCTGCGTATAGCGTTCTCCTTCGGGAATATATCAGCGACCAGCGCATCTGTGCGCCTGCGGTCAAGCAGCACCTCGCTGCCGAAACGATCGACTATATACTTTACAACGCCGTTTATATCACGCACAGGCTCGCCATCTGCGGTATGAACGGTCTTGCAATAGCTGCAGAAATCCTGCTTTTTATGATCGAACTCGCGTTCGCACCTTCCGCAGATCATAGGTCGCCCTCCTCTTTGCTCACAATTATACATCATTATTGTATCACAAATATCAGGGGATGTCAATGTTGAACGGCAAATTTTGCACCGCTCGCATCTTAACAGATACAGCAAAGCCGCCTTTGATCGTCAAAAGCGGCTTTTGTTTCATATTGCAATGTTTATGCCTTAGCAGAAGACTCTACCATCGCAAGCAGCTTGTTTGCCTCTGTATCGAGCAGCTCTGCGGTGTGCTGAGCGCTGTGTGCGATCTCGGTGTTGCTCTGAACAACAGCAGAGATCCTGTTCATGCCCTCTACCGCCTCGTCGATAGCCTGCGCCTGCTTTATTGTAGCACCTGCGATCTCGGAAATGAGCTGTGTGCTTTCGTCAATGCTCTTTGTCGTTTCGTTGAGCTTCTCAGCGGTTTCATCAGCGATCACGATACCGTTCTCAACAGCCTGCAGTGTTTCGTCAATAAGCTCCGTAGTGTTCTTTGCAGCCTCTGCGGATTTTGTTGCAAGGTTTCTGACCTCATCAGCAACGACCGCGAAGCCCTTACCATGCTCGCCTGCACGCGCCGCCTCAATAGAAGCATTCAGTGCAAGTATATTCGTCTGGAATGCGATATCCTCAATGGTCTTTACGATATTGCTGATCTTCTGAGAAACATCGCTGATCTGCGCCATAGACTCCTGCATATTGGTCATGTTGGCCATGTTAGTGCGCAGCTGCTCATTTGTCTGCTCTGCGATAGCTGTAGCATTCTTTGCAGACTTTGCATTATCGTTAACATCTCTGGATATCGTAGTAAATGTTGCGGAAAGCTCCTGAATGGTCGCCGCCTGAGTCGTCGCGCCCTCGGAAAGCTGTCCCGAAACGCTGTCCATCTCTGCCGCGTAGGTGTTGATGCTGTGGGAGATATCATCCACCTTTCCAAGAAGCACAGACATGGATTCGTTCATCTTGTTTGCCGCGTCAACATTCGCCTCGATATTCTCGACCATGCCGTTGATACCGTCACTGAGTATGCAGAACTCGTCACAAGTTCTCACATCAACACGGACATCGGCATTGCCCTCACCGATAGCTTTGATATCACCTGTGATCTTGGTCATACCCTTGATTATATTGTTGTCAACAGTGCGTGTTACTGTCCAAGTAAGGAACGCGATGACCAGCAGTGCAAGAAGTACTACTATACCTGTCAGCGATGCCGCCTCGCCCATTACCTCGGATGTGGGGATGAGAGAAGCGATATAGTAATCCTCTGTTTCGATCACCTTGGAATAGTACGAGCTGCCATCAAACACGAAATTAGTAGTCTTGCCGACCTTTGAAGAAAGCTTGCTCTCCTCGATATTCAGCTCAGAGATATTCTTGCCGAGATAAGTCTCATCGTAGAAAGCTGCCACTGTAAGATCAGCCTTGTTGACTGCAAAGATAGTGCCATTCGTGCCTACCTTAATGTTGCCAAGAATGACATTGGGCTGGCTGTCAGCAAGAGTTTCGGTAAGACGGACAGGCTCCATACCGATCTGCACGATGCCCTTTGCATCACGTCTGGGTACGCTTATATACTGGAACAGCTTGCCCTCAGTTCCATTGGGCTGAGCCTCCTGAGCGATCTCAAGAGTATCATCCTCAAGTATGGGCAGGAACGGCTTGGTCTGCTCAGATGTATTGAAATCAAAGCCGAAATATGCTGGCACTGTACCCCACCAGATAACAGCCTTGTCATCTGTTACATGAAGCTCGTCTACCTCAAGCATCTCACGGATGCGCTCAAGCTCTGCGGCATCATCCTTGATAGACGGATCGAGCTCTAGCATTTCTGCAAACGCATTTGCTTTGGATATGTATTCAATGTCAAGGTTTTTAGTAAGCTCAGCGATAGTAAGCTCGCTCTCTTCTATACGGGCAACCGCATCAGCCAGACGCTCGTCCGAAGTGATAGAAGCGTTGTTTCTGGATACTATCCACTGGAATGCAAACACCAGAAGCGCCATTGCAAGAATAGACACGATAGATGCAATGGAAATCTTTTTAAGGATCAACTTTCGCATAGAAATACCTCCGAATCATATTTGATCAAGGGAACAACCCTCACTACCATAATTATACACGAAAAATTACCATTAGTCAATACTTTAGCGTGATTTCATGCTAAATAATTAATAGGACATAATTGTCAGACTGATAAACGACACTCGTATAAAAAAACAGACACCCATAGCAAATGCCATGAGTGTCTGCTTGAAACTAACAAAAATGTGATCAGAAGAATGTTCTCTCCTCGATATAAGCCTTGACCTCGGAGATCGGAATTCTTACCTGCTCCATTGTGTCACGCTCGCGGACTGTTACACAGTTATCCTTCTCGACGGTGTCAAAGTCAACCGTTACACAGAACGGAGTACCGATCTCGTCCTGTCTGCGGTAGCGCTTACCGATAGCGCCTGCCTCGTCGTAGTCAACGGGGAAGTACTTGGAAAGCTCCTCGTAAAGCTCAGTAGCCTTATCGCCAAGCTTCTTGGACAGGGGAAGCACAGCAGCCTTAACAGGTGCAAGTGCAGGATGCAGATGCATTACTGTTCTTGTTGTGCCATCCTCGAGAGCCTCCTCATCGTAAGCGTCGCATACGATAGCAAGGAACAGACGCTCAACACCGAGCGACGGCTCAACAACATAGGGGATATACTTCTCGTTGGTTTCGGGATCAAAATATTCAAGGCTCTTGCCGCTTGTGTTCTGATGCTGGGTCAGGTCGTAGTCTGTTCTGTCGGCAATGCCCCACAGCTCGCCCCAGCCGAACGGATACAGGAACTCAAAGTCTGTTGTAGCCTTGGAGTAGAAGCAAAGCTCCTCAGGAGAATGGTCACGCAGGCGGAGATTCTCCTCCTTGATGCCGAGATCCAGCAGGAACTTCTTGCAGTAGCTTCTCCAGTACTGGAACCACTCGAGGTCTGTACCGGGCTTGCAGAAGAACTCAAGCTCCATCTGCTCAAACTCTCTTACACGGAAAATGAACTGACCGGGAGTGATCTCGTTACGGAAGGACTTACCAACCTGTGCAACACCGAAAGGAACCTTTTTGCGGCTTGTTCTCTGGATGTTTGCAAAGTTTACGAAGATACCCTGAGCGGTCTCGGGACGGAGATAGATCTCGTTCTTGCTGTCCTCTGTAACGCCCTGGAAGGTCTTGAACATCAGGTTGAACTGACGGATATCGGTGAAGTTCTTGCTTCCGCAGTTGG
>SVMQ01000143.1 GCA_015067375.1 Oscillospiraceae bacterium
TGCGGATGGCAACGATGCCTGCAGGCATATTGCCGATCATCTTTGTGATGGTGAAAACGGAGACCTTCTTGTTGCCCTTGTTGTGGTAGGACAGGCGCTCCTCCTCGGTGGTGCAGATGCCGCCGATGCCGCTGCCGATAACTGTGCCGACGCGGAACGGGTCGAGATCCTTGAAATCGGTGCCTGCATCCTTGAGCGCGTTCATGGCAGCGTACACCGCATACTGAACGATGATGTCGTTTCTGCGAAGCTCCTTCTTGTCGAAGTACTCGGATGCGTCAAAATCCTTTACCTTTGCAACGATGCCGAGGTTCTCGGGATCCTGCTCGCCGAACCATGGCGCAAGCTCAAAGCCGTGATTGCCTGCCATGAGGTTGTTCCAAAGCTCCTCAACGGTGTTTCCGCAGGGAGTAACTGCACCAAGTCCTGTAATTACAACTCGTCTTTCCATTAAGTTTAGTTCCTCCGATATAATGAATTATGTGTTATCTGTATTTATTTGAATTGCAAACGCGTTCGCAGCAGACGGACACAGCATACGAAGTATGCGCACGCGACCGCTTGCGGTCGCTTTGGCGAGCCGTGTCCCTACAACATCCGCCGAAAACGGGGGATGATGTAGATTTCACGAACACCGCGCCTATAAATTATCGTCCACCCGAAAAACGGGGAGAAGCGTACAAATGCAAGGAAACCGTGCTATGGCTAGGCTTTGTGCCTGCCATAGTGCGGTTGACGCAGCAGGTGTGCGCTTATCGCCGTTTTTCCGTTTTTTACATGCTTAATCCGCCGCTGATCTCGATTACCTGTCCTGTTACGTAGGATGCGTCGTCGCTGCAAAGGAACGATACGACGGAAGCAACCTCCTCAGGCTGACCGTAGCGCTTCATGGCGATCATCTGCAGCATTGCGTTCTTCTGCTCGTCTGTCAGCTTGTCAGTCATGGGAGTCTGGATGAAGCCGGGTGCTACCGCGTTGCAGGTGATGCCGCGGCTGCCGAACTCCTTGGCGGTGGTCTTTGTCATGGCAATAACAGCGCCCTTGGACGCGGAATAGTTCATCTGACCGGGGTTGCCGTAAAGTCCTGCAACGGAAGCAAGATTTACGATACGACCGCTCTTCTGGCGCATCATGATAGCCGCGCACAGCTTGGTCATGTTGAACACGGACTTCTGGTTGATGCGGATGACCATGTCGTATACATCCTCGTCCATGCGCACCATCAGACCGTCGCGCGTGATGCCCGCGTTGTTTACAAGCACGTCAACAGTGCCGAACTGCTCCTTGACCCACTTTACCATAGCCTCGCACTGCGCATAGTCGGACACGTCCGCCGCGTAGCACTCCGCTCTTACGCCGAACTCGCGGCAGGCTGCCGCCACCTCAGCGCCTGCGGTGTCGAGAACTTCCTGTGAAACGTCGTTGATGACGATGTTGCAGCCGTCCTTTGCAAGTCGCTTTGCGATAGCCGCGCCGATTCCACGGCTGGAGCCTGTGATGATTGCTGTTTTTGCCATAAATATTTTCCTTTCTGTCTTATCTGTGGTCACCTCTGAAAACCTCCCTCACGGCATTATTTCTATTCGCAGTAGCATCTGCCGCGTCAGAAGACCTTGAAATACACCAAGTATTACTGCGGTCTTCTTCCTTGCAGCTGATACAGCTCATGTACGAAATACTGCTCGTGTTCCGTTTTTCAGAGATGCCCTTATGTTAATGTCAGAATTCCATGATTATCGCGCCGTAGGTAAGTCCCGCGCCGAAGCCGACAAAGCATATCTTCATGCCCTTGTGCAGCCTGCCTGCCCTGTTAAGCTCGTCAAGAGCCACGGGGATGCACGCGCTGGAAACATTGCCCAGCCGCTGGATATTGGTGTACACCTTATCGGGGTCAACGCCCAGCATCTCGGTAGCCTTCTTGATGATGCGCAGGTTAGCCTGATGCGGTATAACAAGGTCGATGTCCTCGATATTCCAGCCGCTCTGCTCCGCAACATTGCGCACCGCCTTGTTCATCGCGTTTACGGCGAACTTGTATACGGCGTGTCCGTCGGACTGCAGGTAGTTCTTCTTCGCGTGGGTATCGAAGCGGTTGTTATAGAAAGGAGCGTCGTCCTCGAAGAAAGGACAGTTGCTCTGGTAGTTTATCTTGCAGTACAGCGCCTCGAAATCGTCGCCCGACGCGCCGAGCATGGAATAGAACTCCTTGTCCGACCTGCGCACTACCGCCGCACCTGCCGCGTCACCGAAAAGGATGCACATTGAGCGGTCGGTGTAGTCCTGCTGTGCGGACAGCTTCTCCGTCGCCACGACAAGGATGGTCTTGTAGTGGTCGGTGGCGAGGTACTTCTGTGCAACGTCCAGCGCTGTGATGAAGCCTGTGCAGGCGCTGTTCACGTCGATGCACGCAGCGTTCTCCGCGCCGATGTCCTTCTGGATAAGGCACGCCATGCAGGGATAGAAGAAATCGGGCGAGCAGGAAGAAACGATGATGAGGTCGATATCCTTTGCGTCGAGCTTTGCGTTCTCAAGAGCCGCCTCAGCCGCCTTGACGCCCATGTAGTAGTTGGGCTTGTCCGTCAGGATGCGGCGCTCCTTGATACCTGTGCGGGGAGTTATCCACTCGTCGGAGGTGTCCAGAAACTCCGAAAACTTGTTGTTGTCAGCAACAAACTCGGGCACATAGCTGCCTGTTCCGATAAATTCAATACCAAACATCAAAATTCTCCTTGATTTTCTTGTCGTAATAATGTATAATAATAATGTTCAGCGCTCGGGGCGCAACATTGATGTGCAAATATCAGCTCATCCGCCGCTTTGCAGCAGCCGAACGAACGCGCGTCATGCAAGGGTATGACAGTACATCCGCACACAGGCATATAGTGTGACGTTTTGCACCAAGATATTCACAATGGCAACACCGCACAAATACCACCTTTGGGTTTTGTGCACACCTTGCTTGCATCTTTTCCGTTATCTTGCACAAATTCTCCATTGACCGCATTATGGCTACGCCAAAACGCTGCGTCAGCCTGCCTGCGCAAGGCAAACGTAGTTTGCAGTGTTGTCGCTTGCGACAATACGTACAATCTAACGAAAAAACTGACAGAGCAATAGCGTTTTGCACGAAGTGCATAATGCGTGTACAAATATTTGTGCAGTGTTGCCAATAAACTTTGTGCAAAATGTATGCATCTGTGCTGAACATACCATTTTATATTTTAACCCATTATTATGAATTTGTCAACTGTTTCAGGATGATTTCATTAACTAATCGTGAAAATAGTCTATTTTTTCACACGCGCAAACCAATTTATTGTAATTAATTTATATTTTTGGAGGTAAAACCAATGAAAACAGTATTTTTATTCTCGGGTCAGGGCAGTCAGTACCCCGCAATGGGCGCGGAGCTTGCGGAGCGTTTTTCCGCGAGCAGGCAGATACTTGAGTGCGGCTCGGACATCATGGGCTTCGACCTGATGAAGAAGATAAACGAAGCAACCCCCGAGGAGCTTGCCCAGACAAGGCTCTCACAGCCTGCCATCTTCACCGCGTCGCTGCTTGCGCTGACCGCGGCAAGAGAGAGCGGCATCGACAACTGCGCCGTTGCAGGTCACTCCCTCGGCGAATATGCGGCGATGTACGCCAGCGGTATGCTCTCCCTTGAGGACGCATACAAGGCTATCAAGCTGAGAAGCGAGGCTATGGCAAAGGCTGCCGAGGCAACAGGCGGAAGTATGGCGGCTATCCTCCGCTCCGACAACGCGACCATCGAAAAGGTGCTGTCCGAGGTAAACGGCTTCTGCGCTCCCGCAAACTACAACAGCCCCGAGCAGACCGTAATTGCAGGCGAGGCTGCCGCTATCGACGAGGCTATCGAAAAGCTGTCCGCGCTCAAGGCGCGCTGCGTAAAGCTTGCGGTGTCCGCGGCCTTCCACACAAAGCTGATGGCAGGCGCTGCCGAGGAATTCAAGGCGGCTGTTTCGGGCTTCAAGTTCAATGCGCCCAACTGCGACTTCTACGCAAACCTCTACGGCAGGAAGCTGGAGGACTTCTCCGATATGCCCTCCTACCTCGCGGCGCACATCTGCTCGCCCGTTAAGTTCGTGGACGAGATGAACGCCATGAACGAGGCAGGCATCGAGGCCTATGTGGAGCTTGGCCCCAACAAGGTGCTTACAGGTCTTGTTAAAAAGACATTCAAGGGCGCAAACGCCGTCAATATCGAGAACAACGAAACTCTCGAAAAGGCGCTTGAGGCTCTGAAATAATATACAGCGAGTTATTTCATCAACAGCATATAACATTCTGTATCGCATTTTCGCGGCACTTCGACTGAGATCGGCGCACAAAGCAATATACAGCAAGTAATTTTATTTAAGCGATATTACTTACAGTATCACATTTCATCTGAAAACAGCGCATATCCAACCAACCTCGGGAGCGTGAGCGCTCCCGAAAACTCGTTGTATCAGCCGCGGATTTATATACAATCAGTTATCAGCATTGCAGATTATACAGAATGTAGCACAATATCACAAAACAAAACGTAATAACACAAAGGAGTTATACAATGCGTAAATTCGGATTGATAGGTCATCCTCTCGGACATTCGCTCTCGCCGCAGATACACACCCGACTTTTTGAGCTGAGCGGCGAAACGGTGGATTATCAGCTCTATGATATCGCCCCCGAGGAGCTTGCGGACAAGCACGAGTTTCTCTCCACCCTTGACGGCTTCAATATAACCATCCCCCACAAGGTGGACATCATCGGCTACTGCGACAGGCTGACGGAGGGCGCTCAGCGCTACCGCAGCGTAAACTGCGTGGCAAACGGCACAGAGAAGCTCGGCTGCAACACCGACGTAAACGGCTTCACCATGTCCATTGATATGCTCGGTGCAAGCCTTGCGTCCGACGTGCTGCTGATAGGCTGCGGCGGCGTGGGCAGGATGATAGCTATCGAAACGGCGCTGAGCGGCGGCAGGCTGACTATCGCGGCGCTGAGGTCTGACGAGGCTCTCGCTTCACAGGCGGTCGCTGAGATAAAGGCGCAGAAGCCCGACGCACAGGTGACGGTGGTGCTGACAGACGGCACACTGGATGCAGGCTGCTTCGGCGGCAGCTGCCCGAGATTTGACCTGCTGGTGAATGCCTCCCCGATAGGAATGTACCCAAAGACGGACAGGATGCCCTGCGCGCCCGAGATACTGGACAATGTGAGCTATGTTTTCGACGTGGTGTACAACCCCTGCGAAACGCTGCTTGCAAAGACCGCGCGCGAAAAGGGCAAAAAGGCGATGACAGGCATGGCGATGCTGGTGCTGCAGGCAGTTGCGGCGCACGAGATATGGGACGGCGCTTCCTATAAGAAAGAGGACATCGACAAGCTCATCGCGGATATGGAGGCACTTGTATGAGCAGCGTTTACCTCTGCGGCTTCATGGGCTGCGGAAAGAGCCACATCGGCAGGATGACAGCCGCGGCGCTGCATCAGCGATTCGTTGACCTTGACCGCTACATCGTGGAAAAAGAGGGCATGACCATCCCCGAGATATTCGAGCGCTTCGGTGAGCCGCATTTCCGCGAGCTTGAGGCGAAGTACATACGCGAGCTGTCCGACGGAAACGTCGTCGCAACAGGCGGCGGCGCACTGATAAACGACAGCACCGCGGAGTTTGCGCGAAGCAGCGGTCTTACAGTCTACATCAACACCAGCTTCGATATCTGCTACGAGCGCATAAAAAACGACACCAACCGTCCCCTCGTCGTGAAGAATACCAGAGAGCAGCTGCACGAGCTGTATAACACGCGCGACGTCATCTACCGCCGCAACAGCCTGTATATGGTAAACGGCAGCGCGAGGGACTACATCATCCGCGACGAGATACTGAAGCTGCTCAGTTACTACGAAAAGTATATTATATAAGGGGAACTCTAAAAATCGGGACGCGAGCAGAATTTCGTATATGACGGCGTCAGATGCAAGGAAGAAAACCGCAGTAATACTTGATGTATTACAAGGAGATAG
>SVMQ01000144.1 GCA_015067375.1 Oscillospiraceae bacterium
GATATCGCTGATAAGCTGTATGGGGAACGCTTCGGGAAGCACTCCGAAGCCTGCAACGATATGCATAAGAAGCACCACGACTATTGCAACCATAGTAACGGCTGTCTTGACCTTTCCAAGCCAGCCTGCCGCAATGACTACCTTTTTCTCGCTGCCTGCCGCAACAAGGCGCACGCCCGAAACAACAAACTCACGCACCAGAATGATTATCGCCACCCACGCGTAAGTCCATTTCAACTCCACCATACACACCAGCGCCGCAGCCACCAGTATCTTATCAGCAAGCGGATCAAGAAACTTTCCGAAATCCGTTATCATATTATACTTTCGCGCTACCTTGCCGTCTATCATGTCCGTGATACTTGCTACAGCGAATACGACCATTGCCCACAGGTAGTTCAGCGGAATTGCGTCCACCATCATGAAAAGCACGAAAAAAGGCACCATGATAACACGCAGCATTGTTAATTTGTTCGCCAGATTCATATCGCTTCTCCAATCAGATTGTTGTCAATAACATCAAAGATCCTGATGTTGATAAAATCGCCTATCTTAAGTCCCATCTCCTTAGGTGCGGAGAAGTATATCATACCATCTATCTCAGGTGCGAACATTGCGCTTCTGCCAAAATACAGACCGCCCTCCGCAAGATACTTGTCATAGCCCTCGACAACGATCTCCATCTCAGTGTCTATCATACCCTCATAAAGCTCTGCAACACGCGTGTCCTGCTGCTCCTCAAGAATATCCTTGCGATGCTCGCGCATGTTCTCCTCTACCATATCTGGGAACGACGCAGCAGGCGTACCCTCCTCCTCTGAGTAAGCAAAGCAGCCCATGCGCTCAAACTTCATATCCTCGGCAAACTCACCGAGAGCATTGAACTGATCCTCCGTTTCACCAGGGAAGCCTGTGATGAACGTCGTTCTGAGAGTTATCTCGGGGATCTCGCGGCGGAGCTTTGCAACAAGCTCACGAAGCGACTTCTCGTCACCTTTTCGGTTCATACGTTTAAGTATCTCGCCGTCGCAGTGCTGCATGGGGATATCAAGGTACTTTACGATCTTGTCCTGACGCTTCATGCAGTCGATAAGCTCGTCCGTGATGCGCTCAGGATAGCAATACAACAGCCTTATCCATTTCAGACCGTCTATCTCGCACAGCTTATCAAGCAGCTCGGGAAGTGCAAGTTTTCCGTACAGGTCAAGACCGTAACGTGTAGTATCCTGTGCGATAACGATAAGCTCCTTCACGCCGTCTGCAGCAAGAAGCTTTGCCTCCTCGACGATATTCTCCATCTTACGGCTTCTGAAATGACCGCGGATATCAGGGATAGCGCAATAGGTACAGCGATTATCGCAACCGTCAGCAACACGCAGGTAAGCGTAATGCGGCAATGTCGAGATGATGCGCTTGCCCTCCATGCTATGGGATTCCTTATCACCAAACACATACTCCTGTCCGCCGTCGCGTACCTTTTCAAGTATCTCCCCGATCCTGCCGTAATCAGAGATACCAACGACCGCGTCCACCTCAGGGAACTCCTCCGCAAACTGCTCGCGGTAGCGCTCGGACAGGCAGCCTGTTACCACGATATGCTTTATCGTTCCCTCATTTTTAAGATCGATAAGCTCCATTATCCAGTTGATAGCCTCTTCCTTTGCGCTCTGGATAAAGCCGCAGGTATTGACAAGCACTATCTCTGCAAGACCCGGCTCCTGCACGAACGCAAAGCCCTTTTCAGCGATCTTTGCCATCATCTGCTCAGCGTCCACCTGATTTTTCGCGCAGCCAAGCGAAACTATCGCGACCTTTGTTATCTTTTCACTCATTTAATCAAGATCCTCGTTTTCTTCATAATCTTCGTATTCATCCAATTCCTCGAGAAGCTGCTCAATACAGCGCTTCACGGAGTTATAATCATAGCCGCGACGTGCCAATGCAGCTATCGTGCGGCGGCGGTCGTCATGATCGGCTATTTTGTTATAATACTTTCGCTCCAGAAGCTCGGTTATCTCCTCGCATATATCATCCTGTGAATACTCGGCAAGCGTGTTATCCACAAGCTCCGCATCAAGACCGCGGTGCAGCATCTCATACTTTGCTTTGCGCAGACCGTAATGCTTTGTATGGATAAGATACTCTGCAAGCTTCGGCGCGTATTCCTCGTCATTAACATAGCCATAATCGCGCATCGCATCCGCCGCGTAGCGCGCAGTGTCCTCATCGTATGTACGTCTTAGCTTACTGAGTAGCTCCTTATAGCAATACTGCTTTGTTCCTAACAGGTATAATGCGCGTTTTTTAGCCTTGCGCTTCGCGTCTGCCTGCTGTATCTGCGCCAGCTTATCACCTGAAAGCTCACCGCCCTTTGTAAGCAGGAAATCACTGACCACTGTGCTGTTGACGAAAAACGTCTGCTCTCCGTCGTCAAGCTCCAGCTTATAGGTGTCACCCTTGAACAGCGAAAGCTCGGTAATGCGCATTATTCAAGATCCTCAGAGGCAAACTCTTCGTAGTTATCCTCGCCTGTGCCGCCTGCTGCAGGCTTCTTGTCATCGGCATCAGCAGCCTTGTCATCATCCTTGGAGTCAAGCAGCGAGGTGTTCTTTGCAAAGATATCGCGTATCTTCTTCTCAACCTCATCACAGATAGTGGGATTTTCAATGAGATACTGCTTCACCTTATCCCTGCCCTGACCTATCTTCATATCGTCATAGCTGAACCACGAGCCGCTCTTCTTGATGACGTCAAACTCAACAGCGGTGTCTACTATCTCGCCCATCTTGGAAACACCCTCGCCGTACAGGATATCGAACTCAGCTGTCTTGAAGGGCGGTGCTACCTTGTTCTTAACTACCTTGCACTTGGTACGGTTGCCGATGACCTCCGCACCCTCCTTGATAGGCTCACCGCGGCGCACTTCGATTCTCACGGAAGAATAGAACTTAAGCGCGCGACCACCAGGAGTAGTTTCGGGGTTTCCATACATAACACCGATCTTTTCTCTGATCTGATTGATGAAGATAGCAACGCAATTAGACTTATTGATAACAGATGTCAGCTTTCTCAGAGCCTGTGACATCAGTCTTGCCTGAACGCCCACATGAGCGTCGCCCATATCACCGTCTATCTCGGCGCGTGTTGTCATAGCAGCAACGGAGTCAAGTACGATGATATCGATCGCACCCGAGCGTACAAGTGTTTCTATTATCTCAAGCGCCTGCTCACCTGTATCAGGCTGAGATACCAGCATACTGTCGATATCAACACCCAGCTTCTTTGCGTAAACAGGGTCAAGCGCGTGCTCTACGTCAATAAAAGCAGCGGTGCCGCCTGCTTTCTGTGCCTCTGCAACAGCCTGAAGCGAGATAGTGGTCTTACCTGAGGACTCTGTACCATAGATCTCGATGATACGTCCCTTGGGAAGTCCGCCTATTCCCAGTGCAAGGTCAAGCATAAGCGAGCCTGTAGAGATGCACTCGATATCCATGTGACGGTTTTCGCCCATGAACATGATAGCACCAGCGCCGTAAGTTTTTTCGATCTGTGCCATAGCGGTCTTAAGCGCCTTTTTCTTCTCCTCGGGGTCTACCAGCTTTACAACAGGCGCAACAGCACCCTTTTTCTTATCCATTGCCATATTTGTATCCTCCTGTTTTAATAATTACATTATAACTTGTCAATAAATTGAGCTATCCTATTTATAAACAACGCAGGCGGCTCATTCATACATTCCAGCGAAATAGTCCTGATGCACACCAGCAGCTGACCCAACCGCATATCGGGGCATCGTTCATGCAAGCTGCACATCATTTCAAAAAAAGACAGAATGCTCGTTGTACCAGCTTTATTAGTATCGGGTACTTCCAGCAGCCTGTATAGCTCGGGGATTATCCTGTCGTCCTCTATAGAAAACACATCATGCTGTGCTATATCATAGAAAAAACGTCCGACAGGCTTATCTTCGCCGTACTTCACATAAAGCCTGTACAGCTCCAGATATAAACCGTAAAGTCTGTCAGGGTCTCTCATAATTACACCAGCTTTCAACTTTTAATGCCATAAACAACGCGGTAGATGCCGCAGTAGTCCTTCTGCACCTCGGCTTTTATTCCGTTTTCCTCAAAGATGTGCATGACGTCATTCTCCTGACCCATACCTATTTCCGCGGCAATAAACCCGCCTTTTTTGAGCCGTTTGCTCCAGAGCCGCAATATTCCGCGGTAGAATTCCAGTCCGTCATCTCCGCCAAGCAGCGCCATCTCAGGCTCAAAGCTGACCTCACGCTGAAGCTGCCGCATATCGCTCGGGGTCAGGTACGGTGGATTTGTTACTATCACATCATATTCGGGAGCTTTCATCGCGGTCTCTTCCGAAAGGACATCCGCAAGTATCGGCTGCACCAATGCACCCACATTGTTGAGCTTTATGTTGTCCGAAAGATACCTGTATGCATTCTCCGAAAGCTCATAGCTATGCACCCTGCACCCTGTAAGCCGCGAAAGCGAGATGCCGATGCAGCCGCTGCCAGCGCAAAGATCGGCACAAAGCATATTCTCGGTCAGATGTTCTTGTGCTATCTCAACCAATGTTTCGGTATCCTGACGCGGTATCAGCACACCCTTGCCTATCTTGAACGGAAATCCATAAAACTCCCATTCACCGAGAAGATACTGCAAAGGCTCGCCCGAGATACGTCGCGTCAACAAGTCCCTTGCAGCTTTTGCTGCATCATCGTCAACCTTTAACTCAGGTGAAGTCAGCAGCTTTAAACGGTCTGCGCCTGCAGTATGCTCCAGTATAAGCTCCGCTTCAAATCGGGCATTCTCGATCTCATGCGCATTCAGCGCAGATATCAGCTCCCGACACAGCTCTCCAAGCGTTACCACCTGTCGTCCTCTCCCTCCTTGGGAAGCACGGGAGTTACTGCTGCTATAGCGATCTCTATCTGCTTATCGTCGGGCTCGCGCGTAGTCAGGCGCTGCATCCACAGACCGGGCGCGGAGAATATGCGCGTTATCACATTATTATGACGGCCTGCTATCCTTATCAGCTCATACGCAATGCCGACTACCACAGGTAGCAGAAGAAGCTTTATGCCTACTCTAGCCAGTGTGGCCAGTATAGTATTGTCGATGCCCCACCACTCAGCAGGCTTTATCGGAACGATGGTGTACACCAGAATACTTACAAGCAGCGACAGTATGATAAAGCTCGTGCCGCAGCGCGGATGGAAGCGTGTGTGCTTCTTTACATTCTCGACAGTAAGCTCCTCATTCGCCTCATAGCACGCGATGGTCTTATGTTCTGCGCCGTGATACTCGTAAGTGCGGCGGATGTCTTTCATCTGGGCAACGACCGCCATGTAGCTTACGAAAAGTATCATTCTGAGGATGCCCTCAAAAGTGGACTGCCACACAGAGATATCCGCAGGAACCACCTTTTCTATAAGGTCGTATATCAGCGTAGGAAGAAACGCAAACAGGAAGACCGCCAGTGCTACGCTTATCACCATTGCGATAGCCATGATCACTCCCGTCAGCTTATCACCGAGCTTTTCATCAAGCCACTTTTCGAACTTTGACGGCGGCTCTTCACCGTCCTCATCAAGCATACCGCTCTTTTCAGCAGACTTCATCATGCAGCTGTAGCCCTCGATCATAGAGGTGATGAAATTGATACTGCCGCGGATGAATGGCGCTTTGTTGTACCACTTGTGCGGCTTTAGATCCCATTCCTCCACATCGATACCGCCGTCTTTAAGGCGCACAGCCATCGCCGCTTTTGATACGCCCTTCATCATTATTCCCTCAATAAGCGCTTGTCCGCCTATTCTGGTCATCTTACAGCATTTTTCTTTATTGCTCATTGTCGTTCCTTTCATGCATCTGAATAAGTGGCAACGTGATAGTTACCGTCGTTCCCACACTAAGTTCACTTTCTATATCCAACGAACCGCCATGCAGCATGATTGTCTCATCCGCAACAGCAAGTCCTATTCCCGAGCCGCGACGAGTGCTGTT
>SVMQ01000145.1 GCA_015067375.1 Oscillospiraceae bacterium
GAATGAATACATTCATTATTACAATCACGAAAGAATTTCTTCTAGACTAAAAATGAGCCCGGTGCAATACCGAACTCATTTTCATATTATTTAATAATTCTGTCTAAACTTTGGGGTTCACTTCAAATATCGGCTCCGCTGTTTTTATGTGAATTGAGAAACGCTGTTATCCCATTAATGCTACACCTGCAGCCATGTATGCGATAGTTTCGTCGTTTGTGAGGTACTTGCCCTCGTAGATCTTTGCAGTGCTGTCATAGATCAGCACCTGACCATCAGTGCTTTCAGCAACACCGATAGTGAAGCTGCCGCCTGTGTATTCATCGATAAGCTCGATGTTTGTCCATGTGATGTTGTTCTCGTCAGTGGACACAGAACCTGTGTAGCTGCCGCAGATAACATCGCAGGTCTCGTTGGGGTTGTAATAAAAGAGCGATGTCATGGGTGTGCCGTTAGGCATGGTGAAGAGCGTGAGTACAAGCTCAGTGCCGTTTTCGTCCATTGCATACACGCCTGCCTGTATCATGTCTGCAGTTACATCCAGCAGAGTGAAATCATCGGTAGCAGAGGATGTGTTGTCATCCTCAACGATGGATACAGTGCTGCTTTCATCGTCGGAAGAGGTGTCCTCTTCAACAACAGACGATGTCTTGCTGGAGGTGTCCTTGTCATCCTTGTCCTTATCGTCATCATCGTTCTTGGAGGAGTCGCCGCAGGCTGTTGCGGTCAGCGCAATTGCGCAGGCTGCAAATAAAACTAATAATTTTTTCATTTTTTATGATTCCTTTCTGTTTTTGCATATATAATGCATAAAACATTTTATCACAAATCTATGTTGTTTGCAATGTAAAATATTTACGAAAAAAATACTTTTAAGGCAGTACCTACTGTTAAAAATGTAACATACTTATCATGCTGCCATAAATAAAATGCTCAGTATGACGGGTTTCAGAAAAGCTCCTTCGGGTCAAGGTCAGTCGGAGCGAGAATGTGTGCGTTTTCGGGAACGATAAATCTCAACTTATCAGCCGACAGCTTTACAACGTTGTTCAGTCCCATCACACATTCGCCGTCGCAGTTGAATATCGTTGGCTTTCCGTTGTCCTTGGATATCTCGGCATATCTTCCGTTTACGAGGCGGATGTAGTTCTTGTGCTTTGCGAGCTTTCCTTTGGCAAAGTCGCTGACTGTCCTCAGCTGCTTCAGGCGCGACATCTTGCTGACAAGCAGGAAATTTAGCATCCTGTCGTTGGGACGCGGATCTCTGAGTGGAATCACGTTACCGCCCATGCACATACCGTTGAAGCACACGACCATAGCGTATTCGCCTGTGCAGTCCTTGCCGTCGATCTCTATCTTGTATTTTCCGCATTTGTTGCGCAACAGGTCTACGACCACGCTGAGCGAATAGACGAGATTTGAACTTATCATAGAAGCGAACTTGAATGGCAGCGCGTCGCTGAAACAGGAGTTTCCCAGACCAAAGCTTGCGAAATCAAGGGTCTTGTAGCCGTTTATGTCGATGATATCGATAAGCTCCACGCGTCCTTTTATCAGCGCGTCGATGGAGCGGAACAGCGGAGCACTCTTGCCGAAGCTTTTGAGAAAATCGTTCGTCAGCCCCACGGGGTAGCAGGCTACCTCTGTTTTTGAGAAATCTCGTATGCCCGATACGATGTTCGTGAGGGTGCCTGAGCCGCCTATGCTGTAAAATCTGACCTCCTCGCCGGGGAAAAGATCACACAGCTTTTCGGTCATCTCACGCTCATAGCCCGGGTATTCCGATGTGAAGATGAGTGGCTCTATATCATGATTTATGCAGATGGATTCGATCATGGTGCGCATATTCTCGGAGCAGTCTTTCTTGCCCGCCGCAGGGTTTATCATGAAAATGTGATGCATACTTCACCGCCGATCTTTGGTAATCTATATAGCTTTCCTAGTGTACATTATAATACAACACAGCGATTTTGTCAATAATAATCTAAAAACATCGTATATATCTGAACTTTTTTGTTGACTTATACATTAAAATATGGTAAAATTAAATAATAGTAATAATTTGTATCGGGTAAGCGCCCGAAGATTGGGAAGTGATACAGATGCCTGATTCCAACCTGAGTAATACGATGGAGACCAACCGACGCAAGATCGGAAAGCTTATTTTTGTGTTTATGGTCTTTCTCGCCATAGTCATTATAGTTGAGTGCGTGGTGCTGTCGGTGGATATTTATGTTGCGCTGTCTGCTGCTGCTCTGCCGCTGCTCATTGCGGTGCCGACTTTCAAAAGCAGCATCCCCATACGCGTTCAGGAAACGATGGTGGGCATCGGTCTGCTGCTGCTTGCTGCAATGCATACCCTCGCGGCAAATGACGCAGGCCATTTCGAGATAGCGCTGCTGCCTATCCTGTGCCTTACCGCGCTTTATCATGACACGCGGATAATCATCGTACAGATGATAACGATAGCCTCGCTTTATCTTCTCGGATTCCTTAGCTGTCCCGAACTTATCGCGGCGAAGCTAAATCCCGAAAATCCGCTGATGGATTTCGTGATGAAGATGATGATATACGCTACAGGAGCAGGCACTCTTGTTGTACTGGTCAGAACTAACAACAAACAGGTGCAGCGTTCAAAGCAGCACGCTGACAACGTAAACTGTCTCATCAAGCTGGTCGAGATCAAAAAGGATGAGGCGCAGGAGGCTGACAAGGCGAAATCCGCATTCCTCGCAAATATGTCGCATGAGATACGCACTCCGATGAATGCGATATGCGGTATGTCAGAGCTGCTGGAGCGCTCAGAGCTGTCACCGATAAACATGGAGTATGTAACGACGATACGTAATTCCGCGTCAAATCTTCTTTCGATAATCAATGACATCCTCGATGTTTCCAAGATCGACGCAAATAAGATGGTGCTTGCCAAGGAAGAGTACATACTGTCCTCGACTATCAACGATGTGCAGAACCTTATCAACGCGCGTATTTCGGGCAAGGATATCTCGCTGACGGTGGATGTCAGCCCAGACCTTCCCGCGGCGCTGCTGGGCGACGAGCTTCGCGTGAAGCAGATACTTCTGAACATCATGGGAAACGCGGCGAAATTCACTACAAATGGTCAGATATCACTGAATGTATACTGTGTGCGTTATCCTGAGGATAATCGTGCGCGTATCTACTTTGAGGTCAGGGACACAGGCATCGGCATCAAGCATGAGGATGTAGAAAATCTGTTTGAAGAATTCACTCAGGTCAACTCGAAACGAAACCGCGAGATACAGGGCACAGGTCTTGGTCTTGCGATATCAAGAAGGCTTGCAAGGATGATGGACGGTGATATTACGATGGCAAGTAAATACGGAGAGGGAACAAGATTTACTATCGCAATAGAGCAGGAGATGGCTGACAATGCGCCCTGTGCTTCTCTGGACAAGAGCAAAAGATATCACATCTTCCTGTATGAGCCTGACGGCTATTGCCGCGATAGCATCATAAAGACCGCGGCGTCTTTGCAGATAGGCTGCACGGTGCTGTCTGAGCTGCAGGAGATAGCCGAGCTGAAAGCGGTGAATGGTGCGGATAACTTCCTGCTGTTTGACTACAAGACCGCTGTGGAGCAGGTGAAAGCAAGCTACGACAGGATGAAGCGCATCGGCATCCGTCCCTCCGCGATGATCGGCGCGGCAGATTTTGCTGATGATGACATCATAAATGAGATACTGTTCATAAGAAAGCCTGTGATGCTTTTCTCAATAGTATCCATGCTTAACGGCGTAAGCACAGGACTTCGCAGCTCGGAGCTGCGAAGCACGGAGAACAATTTCGTATGTCCTGACGCAAAGGTGCTGATAGTAGACGACAATCTGGTAAACCTCAGGGTAGCAGAGGGACTTATGGCGACATACCAGCCTGAGATAACTCTTGCGACCAGCGGCTTTGAGGCGATAGAGCTTATTGAGCAGGGCAACAGATTCGATATCATATTCATGGATCACATGATGCCCAAGATGGATGGCGTGGAAACGACCCAGCGCATAAGAGAGATGGATTCGGACTACGCAAAGAATGTTCCTATCGTCGCACTTACGGCTAACGCTATGAAGGGCGTGGAAAAGGCATTCATCGAAGCAGGAATGAACGACTTCCTTGCAAAGCCAATCGACACCAAGCGGCTTTGTGCCGTGCTTTCGCACTGGATAAGCGAGGGTAAGCAGCAAAAGGTGTATGAGCAGCAGGTACAGGCTGCCACGACCGATTGCGCTGACATAGTGATACGCGGCGTTAATACCGAGGAGGCGCTGAAGAAATTCTCGGGCGATGTAAAGTCCTATCTGTCGATACTCAAGGTGGTATACGGCGATGGCTACAAGACCATCAGAAAGATACGCGCGGCTATAGAAGAAAAGGATATCGCCGCCTACACCATAGAGGTCCATGCAATGAAGAGCGTGTGCGCAAGTATAGGCGCGACAGAGCTTTCGGGGGCAGCATTCGAGCAGGAGAAAGCGGGCAAGAGCGGCGATACCGCAACGATAGAGCGCGGCTATGAAAAGCTGATATCCGAATACAGCCTGCTGCTTGAGAGCATCGCGCCCTATGTCAGGGACGAGGAGGCTGAGATCAGCGAAAGCGCCGAGGAGCTGTCCGCTGAGGAGATGCACACAAGGCTTTCGGAGGTGCGCCGATACCTTGATGAATTTGAGGGCGACAAGGCGATAGAATGCGCTGATAGTATCCTGCTCACAAAGCTGACGGACGACGTTGCGGAAAAGATCCGCAGATTGCGCGAGCTTATCGACGATTATGATTACGACGCCGCAGCGGTGCTTATCACTACAATGCTTGAGGATGCCTGAAAGGAGAACGGAACAGAATGTATCATATACTGGTCGTTGACGATAACAAGGCGAATCTCGCCATGGCAAAACAGGAGCTTTCGGTCGAATATCAGGTGACGCCCGTCATTTCGGGCGCGCAGGCGCTGCAGTTCCTTGAGAAAAAGACCCCCAGCCTTATCATGCTCGATCTGATGATGCCAGAGATGGATGGCCGAGAAACGATGAAGCGCATTAGAGAGCGCGAGGAATGGACAAAGATACCGATCGTATTTCTGACGGCGGATTCCAGTCCCGAGACCGAGAGCGAGATACTAAGGCTCGGCGCTGACGATTTCGTAGCAAAGCCCTTTGTCCCCGAGGTTATGAAGAGCAGGATACGCCGCATCATCGAGCTGAATGAGCTGCGAAACGATCTTGAAACAAGGCTCGCTCAGAAGTCTGCTGAGCTTGAACAGCTGTCCATCAATGCTATCATGGCGATATCGGGTGCGATAGAGGCAAAGGACGAATACACAAGAGGTCACTCGGCGCGTGTTGCGGAATGTTCTGTAGCGCTTGCCAAAAAGCTTGGCTGGAGCGAGGAGGAGTGCGAAAATCTTCGGTATATTGCGTTGCTGCATGATATCGGAAAGATAGGTGTTCCCGATTCAGTGCTGAACAAGCCTGCCCGCCTTACTGACGAGGAGTTTTCGATAATCAAGAAGCATCCTGTTACAGGCGGCGAGATACTTAAAGGCATAAGGACGCTGCCACATGTTGACGAGGGCGCACTGTATCATCATGAGCGCTACGACGGCAGGGGATATCCCAACGGACTAAAGGGCGAGGATATACCGCTGTGCGCGAGGATAATCGGCATTGCGGACTCCTACGATGCGATGACATCCAACCGAGTTTACCGCAAAAGGCAGTCTACGGATTATGTTATATCTGAGTTTGAGCGCTGCTCGGGCAGCCAGTTCGATCCTGAGCTTGCTGCGGCATTCGTCGAGATGCTCAAAGACGGCTTTACGCTTTATGGCGACGAGACAGAGGGCGCAAACTTTTTCTCGGTGGGCGAGAATTCGGGCGGCGTCGATCTGTTGACAGGTCTGTTTTCACCCGAAACCACCAAGCTTCGCATAAACGAGCTTATCACCTGCGGAAAAAAGGGCGCGCTGCTGCTGTTTTCTCCCGACAATA
>SVMQ01000146.1 GCA_015067375.1 Oscillospiraceae bacterium
ACATCCTCGCCTATCTCGCCCGAAGTAAACTGACCGATAGCCTCGTATATCTCGGAGTAGCCTACGCGCTTGCCCTGAACGCATCCCGGGTTCATGGGGCCGCCGCTGATGAAGATAGAGGGCAGATCCATTCTGGAAGCCGCAAGCACCATGCCCGGTACTATCTTGTCACAGTTGGGGATGAACACAACGCCGTCGAGAGGATGCGCTGTCAGCATTACCTCGATGCTGTCCGCAATAAGCTCACGGGATGCGAGAGAATAACGCATACCCTTGTGATTCATCGCTACGCCGTCGCATACGCCGATGGTGAAGAACTCAAAAGGCACGCCGCCTGCATTTCTGATACCGTCCTTGACGTACTTGGATATCTCGTGCAGATGCTGGTGACCCGGCACATAATCGCTTGCCGCGCAGACGACCGCGATAAAGGGTCTGTTCATCTCGCTGTCTGTCACACCAAGAGATTTAAGTATAGCTCTGTGTGGAGTTTTCTCTGCTCCTACTTTAATTAAATCACTTCTCATTATAGTTGTTCCTTTCTGATCTATGTTTTATGCTGGGTGCTTTCTCTGGTTTCCGCAGGAAATCGCGGTCGCTTCGACCGCGAAAGAGAAAGTGCAAGGTTGACTGCATTTGCAGTCAACACAGTCACTTCTCATTATAGTTGTTCCTTTCTGAATTTTAAATTGACAATTTTCTTTTATATTATCGTCGTTTCAGACGATATGTTCTTTATGTTATACACTCCTGTAAAGCATAGCCGCGCCGATTATTCCCGCGTCATTGCCAAGCTTGCACACAGCTATCTCGGTGTTCTTTGCGCTGTTTTTGGTGTATACCTGCTCTGCCACTGTCTTTTTCAGCGGAACGAGCAGCGTGTCGCCCTCGTTGCACACACCGCCGCCTATACAAAGAATATCAGGCTGGAAGATGTTGATGGTATTCGCAATACCCACTGCAAGGTATTTCACGAATTCGTCGGTTATCTCCTTGCCCACGGGACAGCCCTGCTTGAGTGCGTTGTAGGCTGTGCGGGCGCTCGTCCTGCCGTCTGCTTCGATAAGCTTTGCGACGATGGAGTCGGGGTTGCGCTGTGCCGCTTCGTTAGTGGTGCGGATAAGTCCTGTTGCGGATGAATATGTTTCAAAGCAGCCCTTGCGACCGCAAGTACACTGTCTGCCATCCACCACGAGCACTGTATGACCTATCTCGCCGCCTGCACAGTTTGAGCCACTGTACAGCTTGCCGTTGATTATGATACCTGCGCCGACGCCTGTGCCGAGCGTGATAGCTACCGCGTTTGTCGCGCCCTTTGCAGCGCCTGCCACAAACTCGCCGAATGCCGCAGCGTCAGCGTCGTTTCCGAGGTAGGTCTTTACGCCGAATTCCGTTTGGATATCGTCGCGTATCGGCACATTCACAAAGCCGAGGTTGTTGGAATACTCCACAACGCCGTTGTTGCAGGTGCCGGGGCAGCCGATACCGATAGCCTCCGCCTCAGACGGAGCTATCTTCGCATCCTCGCACGCAAGGCGCACTGCCTGCTTTATATCCTCCAGTATCTCAGCGTAGGGTCTGGGCGCGTTGGTCTTTACCTTTGAGCGCGCGATTATCTCGCAACTGTCGTTTACAACACCGCAAGCGATATTTGTGCCGCCGATGTCGATGCCTATGTAATATGCCATAACTCACGACCTCCTGTAGAATATCAGATGATGTCCGAAATTATTACCTCTGCCTTGCCGCTCACTGTGTAGTCGCCTGTGCCTGCGTCAACGAAAACGCTGTCGCCCTTTGCTGCTGTCACGCTCTCGCCGTTTGCGGATATCGTACACTCTCCGTCCAGCACCAGCAGGGAATTGAACGACTTCTCCGAAGCGGTCAGCTTTGCTGTGCCCGAAAGCTCCAGCTTGTTTACATTGAAATACTCGCAGGAACGCAGCAGCGTCTTTGTGCCGCCCTCAACAGCCTCGGGCGCGCCCTGTGCCTTGGTGGGATATTTAGGCGGTACAAGCTCTGTTACCTCGCAAGCCTTTTCAACGTGCAGGGGTCTGGGCTTTCCGTCAGCACCTACCCTGCCGTAATCGTAGATACGATAGGTGGTGTTGGAATTCTGCTGTATCTCAGCGATAAGGATTCCCTTGCCTATCGCGTGCAGCGTGCCTGCCTCGATAAAGAATACGTCGCCCTTGTGTACAGGGACGTTATTCGTAACCTCAAGAAGCGTATTGTTCCTGATGCGCTCGGCAAACTCCTCGCTCGTTATCTCGTGCTTGAAGCCGTAGAGAAGCTCCGCGCCCTCCTCACAGTCAACTATGTACCACATCTCGGTCTTGCCGTATTCACCCTCGACGCGCATTGCATATTCGTTGTCAGGATGCACCTGCACCGAAAGATTGTCCTTTGCGTCGATAAGCTTGATGAGGATGGGGAAATACTCAAAGCGCTCGCAATTCGTGCCAAGAACGCCGTTTCCCTTTGCCGCTATGTACTCAGAAAGGGTCTTGCCGCTGTACTCGCCTGTCGCCACAACGCTCTGTCCGTCCTTGTGGCAGGAAAGCTCCCAGCTCTCCGCGATCTTGTCGGAGTCCAGCTTCTTGCCGTATTCCTCTCTCAGTCTGTTACCGCCCCAGATGTAGTCTGTGCAGTGTGCTGTCAGCTTGATGATGCCCATAACATTATGTCCTTTCAATTAAAATCCGAGTTCCTCGTTTACGATGATGACCTTTATCCTGTCCTTTACGCGCTGCTGCTCAAGGCGCACAAAGCTGCAGCATATCCTGCCGTCGCCGCTGCAGTGAGCGCACTCGCCCGTCTTTGCACAGGGTGTCGCACAGTTAAGGCGCACCGTATTCTTAGGTGCAGCGATAAGCTCCACGCGGCGCACAGCCTCGTCCATATCCTTGACTATCTTATTCACGCCGACCACCAGCACGACCTGCTTCGGACCGTATATCATAGCCGAAACACGGTTGCCCTTGCCGTCAACATTATACAGCGCGCCGTCCTCTGTCAGCGCGTTGGTGCTTGCAAAAAACGTATCGGAAACGAACGCCTTGTGCAGCACATCCTCTATCTCATCGGGACTTGATCCGTCAAAGCGATGCGCGTAAACGTCCTTGTACTCGCTGAGAAGCAGGTCAGTAACACCGCTTTCTTTCAGCGACATCGAGCCGCCTGCTGTGATAAGCTTGTCATCCTTGATAAGCTCGCGCACGATGTCGTGCAGCTGCTCCCTCGTTTCAGCATAATAGGGCTTCATACGGTTTCGCTCCAGCGCCTTCATGGTCTTTTCAATTCTTGCTTCCATAGCTGTACCTCTTTTATTCTTCAGTCTTTCCGCATTTCTGCGTAATGGTTATGATGGAATTATCCGCGATATCAAACGAGCCGTCCTCGCCGTATTCACCGTAAGGAACATAGAACTCCGCAATATCCGAGCCGTACTCCACAGTATTCAGCAGCGCAGCTTTCTTTGATGTGAAAAGCTCCTGTGAAATGTCAGTGTCGCACACCTCTGTGATTATCTTGAAGTAGTTATCCAGCATCGTGCTGTCGATATGTCGGAAATTCTGATTTATCAGCTGCGCCAGTACATCGCCCACCATGCTGAAGCGATAGCTCTCGCCCTCGCTGAATTCAGCGAGATACATATATCTGAACATCGCCTCAGGGCTGAATATCTGCGCGCCTGCATTGAATGCGTCACGCACCGCGCCGTCAGTTACCATGAGCGTCTTTGGCACATCGTACTCCACATTACCGAACGACGAAACAAGTCTGAGGAAGCCCGCACGGTCAAATCCGATATAACCGTCGCAGGTGATGCCCGTAGCATCCGCGACCGCCTTGACAGCGCCCGTGCCGCCCAGCGCGGCATAAACATTCGGGAGTGTTCGCTCGCTGTCAGCAACGCTTATGCCATTCGGAAGCGGTATGAACACCACCGTATTCTCCACCGCATTGTAGGACACCATCATGAAAAGCTGCGGCATAGCGCCTGCCTCGTCGCCTATCATAGTCAGCAGCGTAAAGTTATGGCTCGCGTCAGGCCTGAAATCGTCGGAAAGCTCTCCGGTCGGGGTAAGTCCCGTAGCCACCTGCCTGTCCTCGGGAAAAAGGAAATCCTGAAACGTGAGTATTATGCCTATCGCAAACGCCATCGTAATACCGAATGCGATAAAATAGATATACCAGTTGCTCTTTCTTTTTACTGCCATATAATTCTGCCTTTCGTAAATATATCAGTTTTCTGCCGCGCTATCCTCGGCAAGCTCTCTTTGCAGCTTTTTGCTCAATTTTGACACGACATAGCTATATGAGTGGTCTGCCATGCGCAGAAGCTCGTCATCGGGCACTGCGCCGACAAGCGAGATAGTATTGAAATAGGGCTGCTGTACAGGCGGACAGTGCCAGCCGCGCTTCACATCATCGGGATACAGCTTCCTGTAAAACTCCCCTGTCATACGCTCGCAATTGAACGTAACGCACGGCACACCGTGCAGCATGAACAGCTGCGCGAATATCCTGCCCCTGACCTTTACCACAGTGCAATCAATGCCAAACGGGAGATCGGTGTATGCACCTTTTTTGTCCATGCAATAAGACAAAAGTTCTTCCTGCGTCATGAAATGCTCCTTGACAAGAACGGAAAAGCGATTTTTTTCAGATTAACCCTTGCATTTTCCGTGTGATAGTAATATAATATAGAAGTATGCACTAAAATGATGATAACATGATCCTGCATTATACGAATATAGTATAGCACATTTGCAGCGAAATTTCAACAGCATCGAGGTAATAACATGAACAATTTTTACCGCCGCACATGGGCGGAGATAGACCTTGACACTCTCAAGAACAATATAAACAGAATAAAGACTCTCGCAAAGGGCAAGGAGATATTCGCCGTAGTAAAAGCCAACGCCTACGGCCACGGAGATACCCACTGTGCCGCCGCGTTGAACAAGTGCGGGATACGCCACTTTGCCGTATCCAACCTGTGGGAGGCTCAGGGACTGACAGAGGGCGGAATACAGGGCGACATCCTTATTTTCGGCTACTGTGACATTCCCCTTATTTTCGACAATCTCGATAAAGGCTACATATTTACTGTAGGCGACACCGAATACGCGAAGCAGCTCTCCGAGGAGGCCGTGCGCCGCGGCTGCACCGTACCCGTACACATCAAGCTTGACACAGGCATGAGCCGTGTAGGTATCAGCACCGAGGAGGAATGTGACCTCATCCTGTCGCTTGGCGGTCTTGACTGCCGCGCCGCGTACACTCATTTCGCCGTTGCCGACAGCCTTGACGAGGAGAACATGGAGTTCACAAGGTCGCAGTACGACAAGCTTGCCGCTATATGCCGCACACGCGGTCTGAAGATGCATTCTCAGAACAGCGGCGGCATACTCTACCATGATGATTACGAGGGCGATTTTGTCCGTGCAGGTATCGTGATGTACGGTCACAAGCCTGACGCTGCCTGCCCATTCCCCGATGGCATAAAGCCCGTGCTTCAGCTAAAGACTGTCGTATGCCAGCTAAAGACCATCGAAGCAGGCACCACCGTAAGCTATGGCAGAACGTTCACCGCGCAGCGCAGAACATCGCTCGCGCTCATCTCCTGCGGCTATGCAGACGGCTTCAACAGGCAGCTTTCGGGCCAGTGGAGCTGTGTCGTCAACGGCGCTCAGGCGCCCGTATGCGGACGCATCTGCATGGACCAGACGCTGCTGGATGTCACTGATATCCCCGATGTTAAGGTAGGCGATGTCGTGACCGTATACTCCGACGAGCTTGACGGGGGATGTTCCATAGAGCGCGCCGCAGAGCTTATCGGCACGATAAATTACGAGCTTCTGTGCGCGGTAGGCACGCGCGTACCGCGCATCTACATCGAGGACGGTCACGAAACAGAGGTACAGCGTTACGTTTAAAGAGGTGCTTTATGGATATCAAAGAATATGAGAT
>SVMQ01000147.1 GCA_015067375.1 Oscillospiraceae bacterium
ATCTAAAGTGCTTTTTTCTAAACCCAGATAATTTGTCAGATCCTGTTGAGCTTTATTTGCACTATTCAGCAACTCTATGATTTTGTTGATTATATCCATATTAACACCGCCTGTTTTGTAGAATATGTCGAAGTTGGAAAAATATCAACTTTTCTATTGACAGTTGGAAGAATATGAACTATAATATAAACATGGTTGATAAAATTCCAACTCAAATATAAACCCCTTCGCAATATAAAGGTTTATATTTTGTAAACTTCTTAATTACATAGTAGCAATTTTATCAACCTTTGTCAAGTGCTGAAATTAATATTTGTAGGAGGTGACAAAAATTGTTTGACGGATTTAGAGTAAATGTTAAGGAGGAATTAAAAAAGCGACAGTGGAACTACGCAAAGCTGGGTGAGCGAGCACAGATATCAGAGAACACTGTAAAGTGTTTTATGTGTGGTGCAACTGATAGTAGACGTGTCGCGGAAAAAATTGCGGACGCTCTTGATTGCAAGTTGAACTATTGCAAGGGGGCTTACGATCTTGAGATTAGTGATTGTACACGCTGAAATAACTTGATTTGTAAGAATTGTAGATAATCAAGATTATTATGGCACTGTATCGCACACTAGTCAACCCAAATCTGACAAAAGGTATCAAAAATCGCATGAAAGGTAAAAACGAATTTACATGAAAGGAGTTAACCCATGCCAAAACGTAAACCATCAGCCATAACAGCAGCTGCCGAGATCGTTCATCGCAACATCGAGAGCCGCGCCTGCACGCTTTTCGGCGTGAACACTGTCAAAGACATTTCAGCACGCATAGGTATTCCGCGTGAAACCTTCCGACAGAAGAAGCTGAACCCGCGCGCATGGACACTGGAACAACTGTGTATGGCAGCACAGTCGCTGAAAGTTCCGCTGTCCTGGCTCATGACCGACCACAGCGGCGAGATCAAAGAGGTGACCAGCGATGACTAAACCCGAAAACATCCGACTTCTCCTTGCCGCGGGCAGGAAAGCAGTTCGGGGCGTATCACGCGGAACGGTGCTGATCTTCCGTTGTCCCGTATGCGGAGCAGACCGAGCCGCGGCGGTGAAGTCCAAAACAGGCAGCACACTTGCTGTCAGATGTACATCGTGCAAGCTGACGGCGTATGACAGGAATTATAAGGAGGACGAGCAATGAAAAAGCGTGAGTTAATATGCGGAGTGCTGTTTTTCATCGTCATGCTGGATGTTTTCGGCTTGACAGGTGAAGCGGATATCGGCGACATCAGCTTCAGGCAGTACATAGTTTCAGCAGTGATTGACCTTTTTATAATGGGCTTCCTGCTGCTCGTAGGAGACGGGGTGTTATTCCCCGAAAAGAAAGAAGCCGCCCCTGACGGCAATCATCAGGAAAGCGGCTCAAACACATAAGAAAATGTTTTACAAGGCTATTATAGCCTAAAGAAAGGAATTTGTCAAGTATGGCAAAAACAGTATACGACATTATGGAGGAAAATAATTCTCAGTGGAATAGAGAGAATTTCAGAAAAAATCAAGCTCTTCCGTATGAACAAAAAAAGGTGCTTGCTCAACGTAGAGCAGAGGAATTTTACCGAGAGATAGTATACGAGCGTGATGCGAATGTACATGTGTCAGTAGGTGGTCTCGACAGCATTACGCTATACATATTTCTGCGCGAAGTATGCAAGCTCGATGTCCCTGGTATATCGGTCAGCATTCTCGAAGATAAGACCGTTCAGGCAGTGCATAAACAGCTTGGTATTGAGTGTCTGAAACCTTATAAGAGTAAGGTTGAAGTCGTCAAGGAGTTCGGTTACCCTATCCTTAGCAAGGAGATAGCAGCGAAAATCGAAACTCTGCAGAACCCTACGGAGAATAACAAGACAGTACGGCACGCCATCATCACGGGCGAAACAGGCGAATACGGCGGTTTCCAGAAGAACAGTCGCATGAAAATGTCTCAAAAATGGCTCAATTTATTTGGCGGATACGAGAATGCGACAGAGGGTGTGAATTATCAGATACCCGATTTCAAGGTCAGTTCGAAATGCTGTTACTACCTTAAAGAAAAGCCTGCTGATGATTGGGCGAAAGCGCATAACAGTTTCCCTTATCTTGGACTTATGGCTTCTGAGGGCGGTCGTAGGCAGAAATCACTTATGGCGAACGGCTGTAATTATTATGGTA
This sequence comes from Oscillospiraceae bacterium, assembly GCA_015067375.1. Taxonomy (GTDB): domain Bacteria; phylum Bacillota; class Clostridia; order Oscillospirales; family Ruminococcaceae; genus CAG-115. The sequence continues at coordinate 2,193 of SVMQ01000147.1, forward strand.
AGACTACTATAAGGAGCTGTCCGTTTGCGATATTCTCGCGGCAGGACTTGTTACGGCTAGCATTGGAGTTGAATGTACCTGTTCCCGAAATATACGGTACGATAAAATGCGATGAAAACGGTCTGCTCTATACCACCAAAGCACAAAGGACAGGCTGTTCAATGTGCGGTTTCGGAATTCAGCTTGAGAAGCGACCTCACCGTTTTGACCGATTGCGTGAGACCAATCCCAAAGAGTGGCATTTTTGGATGTATGATATGGGGTGGGGACACGTTTTAGATTATATCGGTGTGCAGTGGGAAGATAGGTACCAGGAATATGTGCAGGAGGTGCTTGAATGAGAGAACTCATAGTAGACAACTTCGCAGGAGGCGGCGGAGCTTCTACAGGCATAGAAATGGCTGTCGGCAGGAGCGTTGACATCGCCATCAACCACGGCCCTGACGCAATAAAGATGCACAGGGCGAACCACCCGAACACGCGCCACTACTGCGAGGATGTATGGCAGGTAGACCCTGTGGAAGCGTGCGGCGGTCAGCCTGTCGGACTGGCTTGGTTTTCGCCCGACTGCACGCATTTCAGCCGGGCAAAGGGCGGCAAGCCTGTGGATAAGAACATCCGCGGTCTTGCATGGGTGGCTATCCGATGGGCGGCGCTCGTCCGTCCGCGTGTGATAATGCTTGAGAACGTTCCCGAGATACGCACATGGGGTCCTCTCGGCGAGGACGGCAAGCCGATAAAGGCGCGCTCAGGCGAAACGTTTGAGGGCTTCATGCTGGCGCTGACAACAGGCATTCCCAAAGAGCATCCTGCGTTCGCGGAGATGTGCGAGGCGCTCAGAATTGCTCCTGAAAGCGAACTTGCAGGCAGGATATCCGCAGGCTTAGGCTATGACGCGGAGTACCGAATACTGCGTTCCTGTGACTACGGCGCACCCACAACGCGCACGCGCTTTTATCTGGTCGCGAGGTGCGACGGTAAGCCTGTTGTGTTCCCCGAGCCTACGCACGGCGAGGGACTTATTCCTTACCGCACAGCGGCGGAGTGCATCGACTGGAGTATTCCTGCAAAGAGCATATTCGAGCGTGACAAGCCGCTTGCGGAGAACACCTTGCGGCGCATTGCGAGGGGCATAAAGAAATTCGTGATTGATAATCCCGAGCCGTTTATCGTTGGCGAAACTGTTCCGTCATTGATACAATACCACAGCGAGACCGCCGCCGATGATGTCAGAGGACAGGAATTGTCCGAGCCTCTCATGACGGTGGACACAAATCCGCGGTATGCGCTGTCGGTGGCTCACATCATGAAGAACTACGCAGGCGGCTACACAGGCGCAGGAAGCGCGGCGGACAAGCCTCTGGACACAGTAACTGACGTAGACCATAACAGCCTTGTAACGGCGCATATTTTGACCTTACGCAACAATATGGACGGTCAGTCGGTGGACGAGCCGCTTACTACGATATCAACGAGCGGCGCACATCATGCAGAGGTGCAGGCTTTCCTGCTGAAATATTTCAGTACAGGCACAGCAAAGCCTGTCGGTGAACCGCTTGACACTGTCACCACAAAGGACAGATTCGCACTTGTGACGATACACGGCGAGGAGTACATCATCACCGATATCAGGATGCGAATGCTCCAGCCGCGCGAGCTGTTCAATGCACAGGGCTTCCCCGAGAATTACATAATCGACCGCGACGACGAGGGCGCGGAATACCCTAAAACAAAGCAGGTCGCAAGGTGCGGCAACGCGGTCACACCGCCTGTTCCTGCCGCGCTTGTGAGGGCGAATCTGCCGGAGATGTGCAACAATATGACAAAGGAGAATCACAATGGTTAAGATCAACAATCTTGAAATCGAAAACGTAAAGCGCGTGAAGGCTGTAACGCTCGCGCCTGCCGAGAACGGGCTGACCGTCATCGGCGGAAAGAACGGTCAGGGCAAGACCTCCGTACTGGATGCAATCGCATGGGCGCTGGGCGGCGACCGTTTCAAACCCTCGCAGCCTAACAGGGAGGGGTCGGTCATTCCTCCGCATCTCAGGGTAGAGCTTTCCAACGGTCTTGTCGTGGAGCGCTCGGGCAACAGCTCCAACCTTAAGGTCATCGACCCTAACGGCAACAAGGGCGGTCAGCAGCTACTGAATGAGTTCGTTGAGGCTTTGGCGCTCAATCTCCCGAAGTTCATGCAGATGTCCAACAAGGAAAAGGCTGATACACTGCTGCGTATCATCGGCGTCGGAGATAAGCTGTACGCCCTCGAAACGGACGAGCAGAGGCTGTATAACCGCCGCACCGAGATAGGCAGAGTGCGCGATCAGAAAGCGAAATATGCAAAGGAGCTGCCTGTATACTCGGGACTGCCTGCGGAGCTTATCTCGGCGGTGGAGCTTATCAGACAGCAGCAGGATATCCTCGCTCGCAACGGCGAAAATCAGCGCAAGCGCGAAAACCTCGCACAGCTTCAGCAGGAATACGACCGCACCGCTGCGCAGATAGAGGAGCTTGGCATGAAGCTTGAGCGCATCTCTGCCGACCTTGAAACGGCGATGAAGTCCGCGCAGGATCTCCATGACGAAAGTACCGTCGAGATAGAGCAGAGCCTTGCGGATATCGAAAGCACCAACACTAAGATACGCGCAAATCTCGACAGACAGCGCGCCGAGATAGAGGCGGAGGATTTCGGTCGTCAGTATGACGAGCTTACCGAGCAATTGCAGGATGTGCGCAGGCAGAAGAGCGAACTGTTAAACGGCGCAGACCTGCCGCTTGAGGGATTGTCCGTCGAGAATGGCGAGCTGCTCTACAACGGCTGCCGTTGGGACTGCATGAGCGGCTCGGAGCAGCTCAGGGTCGCTACCGCTATCGTGCGCAGGCTCAATCCGAAATGCGGCTTTGTGCTGCTGGACAAGCTTGAGCAGATGGACACCGATACTCTCGCGGAATTTGGCGCATGGCTGGAGCAGGAAGGCTTGCAGGTCATCGCTACAAGAGTAAGCACAGGCGGTGAGTGCAGCATAATAATCGAGGACGGAAAGAATGCCGTTCCCGAAACGATATCGACTACAAAATGGAAGGCAGGTACATTCTGATGAACATTACAAGAGGAAAGCTCCATCACGCGAAAAAGGTAGTCATCTACGGCCCCGAGGGCATAGGCAAGTCAAGCCTTGCGGCGAGATTTCCCGACGCTGTTTTCATCGACACTGAGGGCAGCACGAGCGATATGGATGTTGCGCGTATGGATAAACCGCTGTCGTGGGCGATGTTAAAGGCACAGGTGGAGTATGTCAGGCAGAACAGACCCTGCCGCACTCTTATCATTGACACTGTGGACTGGGCGGAAACTCTGTGCATTACCGCTGTATGCGAGCAGCACGGCAAGAACGGCATCGAGGATTTCGGCTACGGTAACGGCTATGTTTACGAAAAGGAGGAGTTCGGGCGTTTTCTCAATCTTCTCAGCGAGGTCGTGGAAAGTGGCGTGAATGTGGTGCTTACGGCTCATGCTATCCTGCGTAAATTCGAGCAGCCTGACGAGATGGGAGCATACGACCGCTGGGAGCTTAAGCTCGGCAAAAAGACCACCAATCTCATTGCGCCGCTTGTAAAGGAATGGGCGGATATGGTGCTGTTTGCAAACTACAAGACCCTTTCCGTCGCGGTAGATAAGGATAGCAAAAAGCACAAGGCACAGGGCGGCAGGAGAGTTATCTACACCGCGCATCATCCGTGCTGGGATGCAAAGAACAGGCACGGTCTGCCCGAGGCGATACCTA
>SVMQ01000148.1 GCA_015067375.1 Oscillospiraceae bacterium
TTAAGCGCGATGCTCAGGCACTGATGCTGCACGTCGCTGTTGGCGTAGATATTCTGCAGATATTTGTAGGAGCTGTCGCCGCTCTCCTTGACGCTGCCGAGGAAGTCATCGAAGTTTCCTGCCTTGAGTGCGTGTACGAGCTTGTCAACGCGCTCGTTCTCGTCATAGAAGTGGATAGCACGCAGCACTGCCCTGTCACCGAACTGCTTTCTGAGCAGGTTGATGTTAAGCATGATGTCAGCCTTTGCGATCTCGCGCAGGTGCTTGCAGCCGAAGTATTCAGCGATCGCCTTCATCTCGGTAGGAATGGACGCGTACTCGTCTGTGAGGTCAGCGTGGTCGCCCTTCGCGTCAACGATGCACAGCGCATGACCGAACTTCTCAAAATCAGTGGGAACAGGCTCGATAACAGGGGAGCTTGTGTCCTTGAAATCTATGGCGATAAAGCCGCCGACGGAGCTTGCCATCTGATCCATCAGACCCGAGGGCTTGCCGAAATATACGTTCTCGGCATACTGGGAGATCTGCGCGATCTTCACTGCGCTTATCTCGCCGCCGTTGTACAGGTGCGAAAGGATAGTACCCACCAGCACCTCGAATGCCGCGGAGCTTGACAGACCGCTTCCCTTCATCACGTCAGAGGTAGTGTACGCGCGGAAGCCGCCGATCTTGTGACCCTCTTTCTTGAACTTCGCCGCAACGCCGCGGATAAGCGACGCGGAGGTGTTCTTCTCCTCAGGCTTCACATCCAGCTCGTCAAGGGAGATGCTGTCCTCAGGGAAGCCCTCTGACTTTATCGTGATGCGGTCGTCATCAGTAGGCTCAACTACCGCGATAACGTCAAGGTTCACGCTTGCCGCAAACACCTTGCCGCAGTTGTGGTCGGTGTGGTTTCCGCATATCTCTGTTCTGCCGGGCGCGGAGAAATAGCGATGCTCGCCGAGTGCGCCGAAGTACTCCGCAAAATCAGCGGCAGCCTTCTTGTAGCGCGCCTTCTGCGCTTCTACCTTGCTGTCGGGATAGATGTCCTTTAATGTTGAGATGGTGGGTTTCATATCAGTATTTCCTTTCCGAAATTAATGCCGAAGTTTTTGCGTCAGTCCTTTTCCTCGTAGAACATATGACGTTTCTTTTCGCGGTGGGTGGGTATGCTGAGTACAGGCCCCATCGCAACATACATCATTATCATGGATGTACCGCCCGTACTGAGGAACGGCAACGTTATGCCGATAACTGGGATAACGCCGATAACAACGCCGATGTTGATGATACAGTGGAACGTTACCATCGAGAATGCGCCGATACATATCATCTTTCCGAGCAGGTCATGCGCCGCCGACGCATTGGACAGCAGCTTCAGGCACAGCACCGCAAACGCTATGACAACGCCCATGCATCCGATAAATCCGAGCGTCATGCCGATGTAGGAGAAGATGAAGTCGTTGTATATCTCAGGAACATATGTGAAATTGTCCGACTGAAAGCCGAGACCTTTCAGCTGACCGCTGCCCATTGCTATCCTTGCGCGGTACTGCTGCATATAAAGTCCGAGCGTTTCCTGTGCCTGCATCTCCTCATCGAAAAGTACGAGAAAACGCGCGCGATGGTGATCCTTCATGACATAGTTCCATGCGACGTATATCGCCACAGGCGAAGCCACGACAGCGCACAGGATGTACTTCCACGAGATTCCCGCCGCAAATATCATGCAAATGAAGATGAACAGGAACACCAGCGCCGAACCCGCGTCACCCTGTATCAGCACCAGTCCGAACGGGAAAAGTCCATGCGCGCACAGCAGCAGCAGATGCGGCAGGCTGTTTATCTTGTCGCCGAGCTTGCTTATATGAGTAGCAAGCGTGAGTATGAACGCGATCTTGAGTATCTCTGACGGCTGTATCGTGATAAAGCCGAAGTCCAGCCACGCGATATCGTCGTCACGCTGCAGCGCAAGCGGCGTGAACAGCAGCAGCTGCAATATGAGCGCGAGCGGCGCGTAGGTATACCAGAACTTTGACATGAGCTTGTAGTCTATCATGCCCACGATGATAGCCGCGAAAAAACCCAGCACCGCGGCGAATATCTGCGTTTCAAAGTCGCCCCGCTTGATGTAGCCATTCTGCCACAGCGAGTGCACTATCACTATATCGAAAACGGTTATCGCCGCGCAGATGAGCAGCAGTATCCAGTCGAGCCTTTTAAAATAACCGCCGAGCCATTTAAGTACCTTTTTCATCTATACAAATACCCCAATATAATTGAAGTTCCAAAAACATAACTATACAAATACTAAAGACCGTCGAAAAAGTCCCGTTGGGACTTTTCCGCCGAAACATCCGCACTGCCCCGTGAAGAATAAGGCGAAGCCGTTTCTAGTACAGTTGTGCGGATAGAAGTTATTTTTCCGACGCTCATGTCGTCGGAAAAATTTATTTTAAATGCCCGCTCTGCGGGCAAAAACGTAATTTTTCGCCAAACCGCTATACAAATACTATTATATACTTTTTTCGCAAAGTTTGCAATAGCCTTGACAGGTAAAAAATGCACAGACAAAAATTTCGCCAAAAATCATAAAAAGCCGCGGATTTATTGAAAATCTTCGGCTTTTTTAACAATCCCCGAGCGCCTGTGGCACCAATGCAGGAGCAAGCAGCGATATCACACAGACTTTCGCGTATACAAAAAGTCCCTCCCGTCTATAATTAGAATGGGAGGGATATTATGTTATACAACAGCCTGCATCATCTTATAAGCCGCAGCTCGTCCTCGCGCGAGTTTTTCCTGTCGCTTCCGGTGGAGGTGCAGATGGCGCTGCATAAGGACAACTTCTTTATCCATACTCAGCTCGACCTGCGCCGAAAAGCCGAGATAGCCGCCGAGCTTATCCGAAAAGAGCTGATATGAAGTCACTCACACATCAACGCGTATCATGCGCGTCAGCATACCGTCCACAAAGCGTATGCCGAGCGTGTCGCTGTCCGTCCACACGAGGGTATAGCGCTCCGCGTTGTCGTTGGCAAAGGTGCTTATGTCAGTAGCGACCAGCAGCTCAGCCGCGCCCGTTTCGTCATTCACCGAGAAGAAATTAGCCACGCCAAGCTCCTCGCTGTACTTCTCCTCCGCAACAACGATATGCAGCGCGTCATCCGTGTATGAAAGGTATGTCACCTGCTGCGGCCGCCTGCCGCCCACCAGCATCAGCGATATCATCATAGCCGCCACAGAAGCCGCGACTAGCAGCACGCCGCCCGTTATGCGCTGTGCCACCTTGCCTCCGCCCGTGGTGAAGCCGCCCGCAATGATGAAAGCCGCCATGACCGCCGCCAGCACCATCGCCAATGCCACCACTACGCCAAACATATCATAGGGATGGCTCTCGCTTATCAGCACCAGCTCAGGGTCAAAGGTATACGTTGCGGTAAATCTGCCCCTCAGCACATCCAGCAGCACAGCCGCTGCCATGACCACCACATCCGCCGCGACAGCTATCGCCGCCGCAAGCATGGGTCTGCGCAACAATTTCATACGCTCACGTCCTTTCGTATGTTAATATAATACAGCAAACGGGCAGGATTGTCAATAGCGTAAGCCGCACTGTCGCAATGGGACATCCGCAGATTTCTCAGTCAAATATCAATTTATTTACTCTCCCCCCCTTGAAAAAAACATCGAACGATGGTATAATATAGTGTAATATTTTATAATGTCGGAGTATGTCTACTGCTCCCATAAAAAAGAAAGAAGGATAACAAACATGGCAGATACGATGCAGGGAATGAAAAGAACACACTACTGCGGCGAGGTAACGCTTGACGCGGGCGAGGTCGTTGTCGGCGGCTTTACACAGAGAGTGCGCGACAAGGGCAGCCTTATTTTTATAGATCTTCGCGATACTTCGGGTATCGTGCAGCTCGTTTTTGACGAAACGACAGAGCAGAGCGTATTTGAAAAGGCTAAGACAGTACGCTCGGAGTATGTGCTGATGGTAAGAGGACAGGTGCGCGCACGCGAGAGCGTAAACAACGACATCAAGACGGGCAACCTTGAGATAATGGTTACAGAGCTTCGCATCCTCTCCAAGTCCCAGACAACTCCCTTTGAGATAGTTGACAACTGCAAGACAAACGAGGAGCTTCGCTTAAAGCACCGCTATCTCGATCTCCGCAGAAAGCCGCTGCAGGACAACCTCAAGATGCGCCACGAGGTAGCAAAGTGCGCACGTGAGTATTTCTACGAGAACCGCTTCTACGAGATCGAAACTCCCATGATGATAAAGTCCACGCCCGAGGGTGCGCGTGACTACATCGTTCCCAGCCGTATCCACAACGGCAAGTTCTATGCACTCCCCCAGTCCCCCCAGATCTACAAGCAGCTGCTGATGATCTCGGGCATGGACAGATATATCCAGCTTGCACGCTGCTTCCGCGACGAGGATCTGCGTGCTGACCGTCAGCCCGAGTTCACTCAGATCGACCTTGAGATGAGCTTCGTTGACGTTGAGGACATCCTCGAGATGCTGGAGGGCTTTGTGCAGCGCCTGTACAAGCAGGTGCTGAATGTGGACATCCCCACTCCCCTGCCCAGACTGACCTACAACGAGGCTATGGAGCGCTACGGCTCCGACAAGCCCGACACACGCTTCGGCATGGAGATCACCGACATCTCGGATATCGTTAAGGGCTGCGGCTTCAGCGTGTTCACTGACGCTATAGCAAACGGCGGCAGCGTTCGCGGTATCGTTGCAAAGGGCGCGGCTGACAAGCTGACCCGTAAGGAGATAGACAAGCAGACAGAGTTCGTGCGCGGTATCGGCGCAAAGGGCCTTGCTTATGTAAGATGGGTAGACGACGCTCCCAACTGCAGCTTTGCAAAGTTCATGGCTGAGGGCGAGCTTGAAGCTATCCTGAAGGCGCTCGGCTGCGAAAAGGGCGACGTTGCGCTCATCGTTGCCGACAAGAACAAGGTAACTCTCCCTGTTCTCGGCGCGCTGAGATTAAAGCTCGGCAAGCAGCTCGACATCATCCCTGAGGGCTGGAACTTCCTGTGGATAACAGAGTTCCCCTTCTTCGAGTACGACGAGGAGAGCGGCGAGTGGCTCGCAATGCACCATCCCTTTACAATGCCCATGGACGAGTGCCTGGAGTATCTTGAAACAGACAAGGAAAAGGTACGCGCAAAGGCATACGACCTCGTACTCAACGGCGTTGAGCTGTCCAGCGGCTCTATCCGTATCACTGACTACGAGCTGCAGCAGAGAATGTTCGAGCTGCTCGGTCTTACAAAGGAAGAGATCGACGCGAAGTTCGGCTTCCTTGTTGACGCATACAAGTACGGCGCACCTCCTCACGGCGGCGCAGGCATCGGTCTTGACAGACTGGCTATGCTGATGTGCGGCTGCGACAGCCTGCGTGATGTTACTGCATTCCCGAAAGTACAGAATGCAAGCGAGCTGATGAGCGAAGCTCCCTCCGTCGTTGCGGATGAGCAGTTAAAGGAACTGGGCATCGCTATCATCGAAAAGAACGAAGAATAATGTATCGTCATCGTAGGGGCACAGTGCGCTGTGCCCTTGCCGATGTCGCGCAATAAATCACCTATGTACACAATAAAACCAGTTCGCCACTCACCTGATTTTTCGGGGCAGATATTACACCAGTGGTTGCTGCGCAACCACGCGGCGCACGCTCCGTTTCGGTTTTCCCTTAAGAAAAACCGATTTCGCTGCGCGAAACCACTATGCGCGCTGAAAGCTGCCACTCTATATACGACAGTGCGCTTCTAAAAAACTACGGAATATTTTTGTAAAATTATGTATAGTATAAAACTTGTTCGCCCCTCGCCTGATTTTTCGGGGCAGATATTACAATACCGCCTTGAATTTATGGAGCATGACCCGTCGGAGTGCATGGGCGGCTGCGGCAATCTCAGGCGCTGCGAAAATGCGGAGCAGTGGCTCGCGGAGGTGGAT
>SVMQ01000149.1 GCA_015067375.1 Oscillospiraceae bacterium
AGCGGCCCCAACCAAGGCAAGCAGAGATGGCGCATCACATGGGATGCACAGGTATACGACCTTTGGAGAGAGTGCGTTACAAGTGACAAGTTCTCCTACGTTACAGACAGCATCTTCGGCTTTGACGAAGAGCTTAAAACAAGCATCTGCGACTCCATGTACAACTCCACTTTCAACGAGGACTCCTGGACTCAGAAGTGCGAGGAGATCATGCCCATCGTAGAGAGTGTTCTTGATGAATACAGATAAACCCCACTTCCTATAACACATAAGCCCGACATCATGTACCGATGTCGGGCTTTGTTGTGCCTTTTTCGTTCTGTGGCTCATCCTTTTTATCCGAGGTCAGCAGCTCCCTTATTCCGAATACGATAAGGAATGCCGCAAACAGCTTTCTCAGCAGCTCCGAAGCCACCACCTGCATAGCAAGTGCGCCGATCACCGCACCAAGAACACCGCCAAGCAGGTACTTCTTCAACAGGCTCTTGTCGATAAGACCGCCTTTTATATGAAGAACGAGCGACACCAGCGCGATAGGCAGAAAGAACAGCAGATTTATTCCCTGCGCTTCCTTCTGCCCGACATCACTGAACATCGTAAGCCAAATCATCAGCACAAATCCGCCGCCAAGACCCATAGACGCGACCACTCCTGTCAGGAAACCTACTATTATATTCATCATGACATCAGCATCCTCACCGCTGCCGCTATGATAAGCAGTCCGAATATCCTGTGCAGCCAAACTGAGCTTATCTTTCTAAGCAGCAACGCGCCTGTCACCGCGCCTGCCGCGCCCCACGGAATGTAATCCCATGACGCGGCAAAGTCGATCCCGTTGTTCATCCAGTAAAACAGCGTAGTCACAAGGCTCAGTACAAATATAAATGCAACTGACGTAGCGTGCGCCTGCTGTGCTGTACAGCCATCACGCTCAAACAAAGGCACTGCAACTACTCCTCCGCCCGAGCCGAAAAATCCATTCAGAGCACCGCAAAACAGACCTTTTAAAAATCCCATTATCATCACCGTTTTAATTATCTGCATAATATCTGTGATTATTCAGTGCATTGAAAATTTAAGGCGGCAAGATTTTTCTGTAATAAAAGCATCACTTCTGACAAAAATTTTAACAGTAATGAAGAAAATTATCCATACCGCACAAATGTTCGTTAGACAATAAACAAACATCAATAATCACGCGAATTGGAAGAATATTCACTTGACAACGTCATGTATATATGGTATTATAATTATGGTACAGATACACAATCTAGTATCGCTGACTTAACTTTTTTCGCAATAACCGTTCCACCACGACAGACATATATAATGCGGTGGAAGAAAGGAATATACAAGTATGAGTTGTTTTGCAGAAGAATGGAAAAACTTTGTCCCAGGCAAATGGAGCGACAACATAAATGTCCGCGACTTCATCCAGTGCAATTATACACTGTACACGGGCGACGAGAGCTTCCTTGCAGATGCTACGGAGGCGACCAAAAAGCTCTGGGCGCAGGTCATGGAGCTTTCTGAAAAGGAGCGTGCGGCAGGCGGCGTGCTGGATATGGATACAAAGGTCGTATCCACTATCACCTCCCATGGTGCCGGCTATCTTGACAAGGAGCTTGAGCAGATAGTAGGCTTCCAGACAGACAAGCCCTTCAAGCGCTCGCTTCAGCCCTTCGGCGGCATCAGAATGGCTCAGGCAGCCTGCCACGAAAACGGCTACGAGGTGGACGAGGAAGTTACAAAGATCTTTACAGAATACAGAAAGACCCACAATCAGGGCGTTTTCGACGCGTACTCCCCTGAGATGAAGCTTGCAAGAAAATCCGCGATCATCACAGGTCTGCCCGACGCATACGGAAGAGGACGCATCATCGGTGACTACCGCCGCGTTGCACTGTATGGTGTTGACAGACTTATCGAGGACAAGCAGCAGCAGCTTGCTACTGCACCCGTGCGTATGACCGCTAAGAACATCCAGCTGCGCGAGGAGCTTTCCGACCAGATCAAGGCACTGCACGAGCTGAAAAAGCTTGGTGCCATCTACGGCTGCGATATTTCCAAGCCTGCGAAGAACGCCAAGGAAGCTATCCAGTGGCTGTATTTCGGCTATCTCGCAGCAGTTAAGGAACAGAACGGTGCTGCAATGTCCCTCGGCCGTACCTCCACATTCATCGACATCTATATCCAGCGCGATCTGGAGCTTGGTATCATCACCGAGGAGCAGGCGCAGGAGTATATCGACCACTTCATCATGAAGCTGCGTCTTGTAAAGTTTGCAAGAACTCCTGAGTACAACGAGCTTTTCTCGGGCGACCCCACATGGGTGACAGAGTCCATCGGCGGTGTGAACATCGACGGTAAGCCGCTCGTTACCAAGACATCGTTCAGATATCTGCATACACTGGACAATCTCGGACCTGCGCCTGAGCCTAACCTCACGGTACTTTGGTCTGTAAACCTGCCGCAGAAGTTCAAGGAATACTGTGCGAAGATGTCCATCCGCACCTCCTCCATCCAGTACGAGAACGACGACCTGATGCGCGTTATCCACGGCGATGACTATGCTATCGCGTGCTGCGTATCTTCTATGAGAGTCGGCAAGGAGATGCAGTTCTTCGGCGCGCGAGCTAACCTCGCAAAGTGCCTGCTGTATGCTATCAACGGCGGTGTGGACGAGCGCCTGAAGATACAGGTCGCTCCCAAGTACAGAGCGGTAGAGGGCGATTACCTCGATTACGACGACGTTATGGAAAAGTACGATCAGATGATGAGCTGGCTTGCTGAGCTATATGTAAACACTCTGAACGTCATCCACTATATGCATGACAAGTACAGCTACGAGCGCCTGCAGATGGCTCTGCATGACAGAGAGGTAAAGCGCTACTTCGCAACAGGTATCGCAGGTCTGTCTGTAGTTGCAGACTCGCTGTCCGCTATCAAGTACGCAAAGGTAAAGTGCATTCGCGACGAGGACGGCATCGTAGTCGATTATGAGGTAGAGGGCGACTTCCCCAAGTATGGCAACAACGACGACCGTGTTGACAGCATCGCTGTTGATATAGTTGAAAAATTCATGGAAAAGATCAAGCGCCACCACACATATCGTGACAGTGTTCCTACCATGTCGATACTGACTATCACATCTAATGTAGTTTACGGCAAAAAGACAGGTAACACTCCTGACGGCAGAAAGATAGGCGTACCGCTCGCACCCGGTGCTAACCCCATGTATGGACGCGACACCCACGGCGCTGCGGCTTCCCTGTCCTCTGTAGCAAAGCTTCCTTTCAAGCACGCACAGGATGGTATCTCCAACACATTCTCGATAGTACCCAACGCGCTCGGCAAGGACGGTCTGTCTATGATAGAGGAGCTTGACTTCGACCTCAACATGACCGAGGAAGAGCTGAAAAAGGCGGCCGCCGATGTGCAATAACGATGAGGCAAGAAAGCTTGCGGAGATGCTTGACAAGCTATGCTCCAACGGCTCTCAGCATATAAACGTCACGCGTGAAGCTGACAAGGCTTCAGACGACGACTTCGACATCAAGGAAAAGACGCATAACAGCACGGATTGCTGCAAAGGCGATCTTGCGTGCAATATCCCTACCCTGCACAAGGGAATAGATGACGAGGAGGACTAAAAATGGATAACAATAAGTTACAGGTAGATAATCTCGTGTCGCTGCTGGATGGCTATGCAATGAAAGGCGGTCATCACCTCAACGTGAACGTGTTCACAAGAGAAACGCTGCTTGACGCGCAGGCTCATCCCGAGAAGTATCCCCAGCTCACTATCAGAGTTTCGGGCTACGCGGTGAACTTCAACAAGCTCACCAAGGAACAGCAGGACGACGTTATCGCAAGAACTTTCCACACAAAGATCTAAGACATATCAAAAAGGCGCGGCAATACCGCGTCTTTTTCAACTTGTAAACGATAAGGAGATGAGTCTTATCACAGGTCGCATTCACTCGACAGAAAGCTTTGGCACGGTGGACGGCCCCGGTATACGCTTTGTCGTGTTCCTGCAGGGATGTCCGCTGCGCTGCAAATACTGCCACAACCCCGACACATGGGCATACAACGGCGGCAAGGAGATGACCGCCGAGCAGCTTCTGGACGAATACAACGGCTGCCGCGAATTCTACAAGGATGGCGGCATCACTGTCACAGGCGGCGAGCCGCTGCTGCAGATAGACTTCGTGACGGAGCTGTTTGAGCTTGCAAAGAGCCGCGGCATCCACACCTGTCTGGATACCTCAGGCATCACATTCAACGACAGTAACAAAGACAGATTTGACAGGCTGATAAAGTCCACTGACCTGATACTGCTTGACCTCAAACACATCGACAGCGCCCTGCACAAGGAGCTTACCGCACACGGCAACGAGAATATACTCGCGTTTGCGCGCTATCTCGCTGATAACAATATTCCGATGTGGATACGCCATGTGGTCGTGCCTGGTCTCACAGACGATGAGGAACAGCACTACAAGCTGGGCAGGTTTATCGGTACGCTAAGGAGCGTAAAGGCACTGGACGTGCTTCCCTATCACGACATGGGCGTACCTAAGTACGAGGCGCTTGGCATCGACTATCCGCTGAAAGGCACTGAACCTGCAACAAAGGAGCTTGCGCTGAAAACAAAGCAGGCTATCATGAGAGGCATAAAGGACGTCAGAGCAGGCCGCTGAGCCGCTCTGCAAGGTGACAGAATGAACATCTACGGCATGACTCCGCAAAAGCTGGAGGAGTATTTCACAAAAAACGGCGAAAATCCCGCAAAGGCAGCTATCGTATTTGACGGCATCTACCGCCGCGGTGTTACTGAATTTGCACTGCTTGGTCTTTCACAGAGGGTAACAGACAGGCTGAGCAAAGACTTTGCCCTTTCACTGCCCGAGATAGTAGAAAAACTGGACAGCAGCGATACTGCAAAGCTGCTGCTAAAGCTATCCGACGGCGAATATGTGGAAACAGTGCTTATGAAGCAAAGCTTCGGCTGCTGTATATGTGTTTCGACCCAGATAGGCTGTGCAATGGGCTGTAGATTCTGTCAGAGCGGACGCCTTAAACGGCGGCGCGACCTGCTCCCCGAAGAGATAGTGGGACAGCTTCTGACAATACAGAATGAATTCGGCATAAAGGTCAGCGGAGTTTCAATAATGGGCATCGGAGAGCCATTTGACAACTTTGACAACGTGCGCGACTTCTGCGAGATACTCACCGCACCGAAAGGTCTTGAGATAGGCGAAAAGCATATCACTGTATCTACCTGCGGACTGGTGCCTGAGATATACAGGTGGGCGGAGCTTGCTCACCCATGCAACCTCGCTATAAGCCTGCACGCGCCCAATGATGATCTTCGCAGTCAACTGATGCCGATAAACCGCCGCTATCCGCTGGACGAAGTGATAAAGGCGGCTCAGCATTTCTCAGAAAAGCACAACCGCCGCGTAACTATGGAATATATCATGCTCGACGGAGTTAACGACGCGCCCCTGCACGCACAGCAGCTTGCAGACCTGATAGGCGAGCGCAATTTCTATGTCAACATCATCCCCTACAATCCCACTGACGCCGACTGCTTCGGCAAAAGCAGCCGCGACAGGTTAATGGCATTCTATGATGTGCTGAAAAAGAACAGGATAGGCGTAACGATGCGCCGCGAATTCGGCTCGGAGTTAAAAGCAGCCTGCGGTCAGCTCAGCTCTGACTATACGAAAGCAAAAGCATAAGAATGGCTCTCCGTTAACCGCGGAGAGCCATTCGTTCGTAATTGACGTGCAAATATTACATATCCTGCGCATCTGCAGCAGTCATGTCATTCTCGACATTATCACGTGCAAGGTCGGTGTCGATGATGGGATATACTTCCGAGATAGGCTTATCCGCATCGTCACTGTAAGGCTTGGTATGATA
>SVMQ01000150.1 GCA_015067375.1 Oscillospiraceae bacterium
TCCGATCTCCGTTGAAAGTGATATTGGCGGCAGTCCATATCTGATTCTGACCGACATCGGCAACGACAACACAGTTGTCGGGAAGCTCCTTGTCGAGTATCTTCATAAACTGCTTGGGGTTGATGTAGCCCTTGGGCGCAGGCTTTATCGGCTCGTCCTTGCGGTGGGCGTCAAGCTCTGCTATCCATTCGGTGTGGGTCATGGGATGCTCTGTCGCGTCGAGAAGCTGTCCGAGTATCAGAGTAAGGTCGCCTACCACTGGGATATCCACCGCGAGATTTTTGCCTATCTCGGCAGGGTCGATATCTATATGTATAACTGTGAGGTCATCGCGCCGCTGCATTGCTGAGATAGCGCGGTCGCCGACTCTCGCGCCTAGAAGCACCAGCGTATCGCAGTGGTTTACCGCGTAGTTTGCGCTGCTGCAGCCGTGCATACCGAGCATTCCGAAGTAGCGCGCATCGTTGGTAGGCATCGCGCCGAGTCCCATCATCGTGGACACGACAGGGATATCGGTAAGCTCAGAGAATCTGCGCATAAGCTCTGCACCGTCGCCCGTAAACAGACCGCCGCCCGCGCATATCAGCGGCTTTTCCGCCTCCGCAAGCTCGGTCATAACGCGCTTTATCTGCTGACCGTTGCCGAGGCTGCTCGGACGGTAGCTTCGGATGCTGATGGTCTCGGGATATTCAAAAGGTATCTCGCACCTCTGCACGTCGTATGGGATATCTATCAGCACAGGGCCGCGTCTGCCACTGCCTGCGATATAGAAAGCCTCCTTAAACACCCTTGCGGTGTCGCAGGGGTCTTTGAGCAGGTAGCTGTGCTTTACGAAAGGCTCAGCCGAGCCTGTTATATCAGCCTCCTGAAACACATCCCTGCCTATCTGCTCGCGGTTTACCTGACCCGTGATGATGACCATGGGGATGCTGTCCATGTAGGCGGTGGCTATCGCTGTGATGAGATTCAGCGCACCGGGGCCGCTGGTCGCTATCGCAACGGCAGGCTTGCCCGTGATACGCGCGAAGCCGCTTGCGGCGTGACCGCCGTTGACCTCATGGCGCACGAGGATGTGCTTTATATCGGTGTTGATAAGTTCATCATAAAAAGGACAGATAGCGGCGCCCGGGTATCCGAAAACGGTGGAGATGCCCTCCGCCTTTAGACACTCTGTCATTGCTTTTGCTACTGTCATACGGCGTTTGCTCAATCCATCACCCTCCCGCTGTTTCAGCATGATATACACTTATAAATTATATCAAACAAAGCGCATATTGTCAAGATAAAATGCGGTTTTTTTGACTTTTGCCAAATCAACGCTTTATAGCATTGAAACAATTGGTCAATTATCACATTATAACTGTTTCAGAGCCTTGTTTTTTTGATGAAAAAAACGTTTACATTTTTACTGCAACCCTCTTGAAAACGTTTTCAAAATATGGTATAATAAATTTGCCTCAAATCAAAAGCTTCGCTTTTGCGGCAAATTTATTGAACGGCTGAAAGAACAGCTGTCGCTGTCTGCGCCTGTCGGCGCTCAAACGCTGTGCGTTTGCTTTCATGGTATAATAAATTTGCCTGATATCAAAAGCTTCGCTTTTGCGGCAAATTTATTGAACGGCTGAAAGAACGGCTGTCGCCGTCTGCGCCTGTCGGCGCTCAAACGCTGTGCGTTTGCTTTCATGGTATAATAAATTTGCCTCAAATCAAAAGCTTCGCTTTTGCGGCAAATTTATTGAAACATATCTTGGTCTGCTGCGCAGACAACGGCTTGCACCGTTTCGCAGAGCGTTCGCCCTGCGGATATGTTATACTAATGATATCGAAAAGTAACTGATGTCGCATACGGCTGTATTGCGGCATGAATAAAAAGCTTTCAGAACGGAGAAATTAAATCATGGAACAGAAGATCTATGCAATCGAAATGGGCCCTGCAAAGTGCGCTGTTGACCTCGGCGACGGAAGCGAGCGCGGCGAGTATGTAAATCAGGACTACATCCTGCACAAGATGGGCAGACCCCACCGCGGAATCAGCCTTATGTACTGCTACTATCCCCTCGACAAGACATGGCCTGCAAGAGCGCGTGACGCGTTCGCTGATCAGGAGGTCTCCTTCCAGTGGGACTACCCCTATGACGACTACTTCACCTACAAGGGCGGTATCGGCGGCACTACCGAGGACGAGCCTTTCACCTGCATGAAGGACGTGCGCCGTCACGGTCAGGATGTCATCCTCACCATCACCATCGACCCCAACCTTACTGACGAGTACCTCATCAAGATCGCGCAGGAGCTTCGCACATACGGTCGTATGCAGCTTCGCATCAACCACGAGGCTACAGGTAACTGGTTCAGCTTTACAAAGCGTGCGACCTATCAGGAGATAGCTGATTTCTATGTGCGCTTCCACAACATCATCAAGAGAGAAGCTCCCAACGTTCAGACCGTTCTGTGCATCGGCGGTGTAGAGCATCCCGAAAAGGGCGGCGAGATCGAGATGGAGAAGGAGTTTGCAGAGGCAGTAAAGGCTACAGATATCTGGTCTGTTGACAAGTACATGGCTCTCCACTGGGGCTGGCCCTATGACGTTGCAGAGGTAGGTGGCACTTCCTTCGGCAGAAGCAAGGTGAGCGATACCTACAACCTCACAAAGCTGTCCGAGAAGCGCTACAAGGAGATATGCGGCGGCGTGAAGAAGCCTATGGTAATGTCCGAGTTCAACGCTGACGGCGACGTTACAGGCCCTTATGAGCAGGCAGACATGATAAAGGAATTCTGCGATATGCTCAAGAACGACTCTGAGCAGGGCTGGTTCAACGGCTTTACATTCTACCAGTTCCGCGACCGCGGCAGACTGGGTCTTGAGATAGAGGATCCCAACAATCCCGATGTGGGCATTGAGCAGCCTGCAATGAAGACCTATAAGGAGATAATCCACGACGAGTATTTCTACCCCTCCATGAAGCAGGGCGCAGAGGTGGCTCTGCCTGCAAAGCTCCGCTGGGGCGGCGCTGAGGACAGCACAGGTCTTGCTATCCCTCTGCACTTCGATAAGAACCCCACATTCTGCGAGATAACCTTTGATGAGCCGCTCAACCTCATGATGGAGATAAACGGCAAGTGGTTCTACAAGTCCCCCGAGACTAAGACCATCGACCTTATGTCCGCATTCTACGAGAAGCCCCTTGACGGCGAGGCTGACCTCACTCTCAAGATATTTGCGCCTCCCGCAAGCGGCGAGAATGACCCCTCTCAGGGCGAGGACTGGCAGACAAACTACTACACCACCATCACAAAGATGCCCGATATCCGCATCAGATTTGCGCCCATCATCGGCAAGCTGTAATTCCGATAGATATTCCGCCCATCGCTTTACAGCGGTGGGTGGAGTTGTGTGCGAGGAGATAAATAATATGAGAAAGCTTTTGTCATTAATATGCGCCGCTGTTGTGATCGTGACCTGCACCTCCTGCAGTGTGTCAGAGGAGAGCAGCATCGTCGGCACAGAGGACGTCAACGCTACCTCTGAAGCCGCCGAAACGACCCGAAAGGCAAAAACATCCACTCCCGACGACCTTTTCAACCTCGGTGAGCCACAGCCGCCCTATCAGGAGGTAGTGACCGCGCCGCAGGTCGATTACACAGGCATGACCGCCGAGGAGATAACCGCGTCGCTTACGCTGGAGCAGAAAGCCGCGCAGATGGTGCAGCCCGCGATATACATGGTGTCAGAGCAGCAGATGCAGCAGAATTGCTACGGCAGCATACTGTCGAAGTACGATTCCGTGACCTATACCGAGTGGCAGCGGATAGTGGATGGCTTTCAGCAGTGCGCGCTTGCTTCCGAGGCGGCGATACCTTATATCTATGGACAGGACGATGTGCATGGCGTGAACTATTGCGACGGCGCTGTGATATTTCCGCATAACATCGGCATAGGCGCTGCAAACGACGCCGAGCTGACCTATCAGATGGGACTTGCGGTGGCGGACGAAGCTAAGCTGTGCCATATGCTGTGGAACTTTGCGCCGTGCGTGGCGCAGTCCGAAGACCCGCGCTGGGGCAGGACTTATGAGAGCTACGGCGCTGACCTCGACCTTATAACGGAGCTGAGTACCAGCTATACAAAGGGTCTTGTGGAAGGCGGCATCGTCGCTTGTGCAAAGCATTTCTTCGGTGATGGAAACGTGGAGTACGGCACAGGCGAGGACTCGGATGTTGACCGCCTTATCGACCGCGGCGATTCCGTGCTGACAGAGGAAGAGATAGACAGGCTACTTGCAGTGTATCAGGCGCAGATAGACGCAGGCGTTCAGACGATAATGATAACGCACTCTGCCGTAAACGGCGAAAAGGTACACGAAAGCGCGAAGTATATACAGTATCTGAAAAACGAGATGGGCTTTGACGGCTTTATCGTCAGCGACTGGAACTCCGTTCAGAACACCTCTCCCGACACCTATGAGGAGCAGGTCATCACCTGTGTCAATGCAGGCATAGATATGCTGATGGAGGTAGAGTATTTCGATACGGCGAAGCGCATCATCGTGGATGCCGTGAACAGCGGCAGGATATCCGCGGAGCGCGTTGATGACGCGGTGCGCAGGATAATTCAGGTAAAGCTGGATGCAGGACTGTTCGATGACCCCATGTGCGACAGCATCGACACCGTGCAGGACAGCACAGGCAGCGACGAATACCGCGCGCTTGCCGAGCAGCTGGTTGAAAAGAGCCTTGTGCTGCTCAAAAACGAGAATGAGCTTCTCCCGTTCAAGGAGGGCATGACTATCTATATAACAGGCCCTGCGGCAGACAGCGACAGAGCGCAGTGCGGCGGTTGGACTATCGACTGGAATCAAAGCCCCTACGAGAGCATCAGCGGCGTTACCTCGATACTGGAGGGCTTTGAGCAGAAAGCGGCGGAGCACGGTATCACCGTTACCACTGACAAGAACGAGGCGGCGTCCGCGGATGCGGTGCTTCTGGTGGTGGGCGAGCAGGCTTACGCGGAATGGAACGGCGACACTGCAGACCTGCAGCTTTGCGGAAGCCACGGTCTGAGCGGCAACAAAAAGGCGATACAGGAGGCTGAGGCGCTCGGAAAGCCTGTTGTCACCTGCATAGTCGCAGGCCGTCAGGTGCTGATAGAGGAGCATATCGACAGCTGGGATTCCGTCGTGATGTGCTATCTCCCGGGCTCTGAGGGACAGGGCGTTGCGGATGTGCTTTGCGGCGCGTCCGATTTCATGGGAAAGCTTCCCAGCCCATGGTACGGCTCTGTAGATCAGATAGGCACGGGCGAATGTATGTTTGAACAGGGCTACGGACTGAGCTATTAAAAAATTTTAACAAAACAAAAAAATATTTTGCAACCTTTCCGTGTCGTGTGCAGTGTTATGTGCGATGAGTGAGTACAGAACACGCAATGGCGCGGTATCTCACTGCATCGAGGTGACATTATGAGCTACAGAACAGACTACGACGCACTTTTGAAAAAGCTGGAAAGCAAGCCTGTCGATCCCGAAAGACTTGTGACCGAAGATCCCACTCCCAACACACAGCGCCTGTTCGACTATCTGAAGGAGTGCTATGGCAAAAAGCACATTTCGGGTCAGCAGTACCTCTTTGAAAGCGAGCTGGAGGATCTTGTCTACTACAAGTATACGGGTACAGTGCCTGCCATCCGCGGCTATGACTTCATGGGCATCAGCGGACTTGGCGGCGGCTACGATCAGATCGAGCGCGCCCTCGACTGGGCAAGGAACACAGGCGGCATACTTACCATGTGCTGGCACTGGTACGCTCCCGATGACATGAATGATATCCACAAGCTTGCGGCATTCTATTATAAGACCACCGACTACGACCGCAAGACAGGCGTTGATATTGTGGCAGCCGTAA
>SVMQ01000151.1 GCA_015067375.1 Oscillospiraceae bacterium
CAGCTTCGAGATAGTAAGTACCAACAAAAAAGCATACGCCAAGGCGTGCCGCAAGCAGTATGACGAGCAGGATGAGGTCTACGGCAGGACGATAGTACAGCGCCATGGCAGCATGATGCTCGTACAGAATCCGCCGCAGCGCAGCGTAACGCAGTCCGAGTTCGACTATGCCTACGAGCTTCCGTATATGCGCGCATATCATCCCATGTACGAAAAGGACGGCGGCGTACCTGCAATACAGGAGGTAGAGTTCTCCATTACGCATAACCGCGGCTGTTATGGCTTCTGTAACTTCTGCTCCATCGCGCTGCATCAGGGCAGACGCATCCAGACGCGCAGCGAGGAATCGGTATACAACGAAGCATTGGAGCTGTCCGAAAAGCCGAACTTCAAGGGCTACATTCACGATGTCGGCGGACCTACCGCAAACTTCCGTCAGCCGTCCTGCGCAAAGCAGGAGCAGCACGGAATGTGCAAAGGCAAAAAGTGCCTTGCACCCACGCCCTGCAAGAACCTTATCGCAGACCACAGCGACTATCTTAAGCTGCTGCGCCGTCTGCGCTCCATCAAAAAGGTGAAGAAGATTTTCATACGCTCGGGCATCCGCTTTGACTACATCCTCGCCGACAAGAACAGCGAGTTCCTTGACGAGCTCGTGGAGCATCATGTCAGCGGTCAGCTCAAAGTCGCACCCGAACACGCGAGCAACAAGGTGCTTGATTACATGGGCAAGCCGCATATCGAGGTGTATGAGGAGTTTGAAAAGCGCTTTTATGCAAGCACGAAAAAGTGCGGCAAGGAGCAGTATCTTGTGCCGTATCTCATGTCTTCACACCCCGGTTGTACGCTGAATGAGGCGGTGGAGCTTGCGGTATTCCTCAAAAAGCACAACATCCGCCCCGAGCAGGTGCAGGACTACTATCCGACCCCGGGTACTATCTCGACAGCGATGTTCTACACGGGGCTTGACCCATACACGATGGAGCCTGTATTCGTGCCGCGCACCTCTGAGGAAAAGGCGATGCAGCGCGCATTGCTGCAATACTTCAAGCCTGACAACAGGCGTCTTGTAGAAAAAGCGCTTATCATAGCGAAGCGCCGCGACCTTATCGGTAACGGCAAGGACTGCCTGATAAAGCCTTCTGATCAGCGACCTGTCAACAGCGAAAGGAACAGGACAAATGCCAAAAGACCGCAGAAAACAGCGCCGAAGAAAAAAGCATCGGGCAAGCACAGGTAATCCGTTTCTTTTTGGCTTTCTCACCGCTGTCCTACTGTTTTCATTAGTGTTTTTTATCAATGAAAACTATCTTCATTTTGAGTCTATACCTACTGTAAGACAGCTTGCACAGCGGCTTGGTCTTGTTCAGCGCCCCGATATAACAGTCGAGCAGGATGAGATAGCTGTTCATTTCATAGATGTAGGGCAGGGTGATTGCACGCTGATAAAGACACCAGATAAAAATATGCTGATCGACTGCGGCGAGCGCACTGAGGCTGCTACTGTTGTCGCATATCTTCGCGATTTCGGCGTGACGCGGCTGGACTATGTGCTGGTATCTCATCAGCACTCCGACCACATGGGCGGCATGGCACAGATACTCCGCTCCTTTGAAATAGGCGAATTTATCATGCCTGAGATACCTGAGGATATGATACCAACCGCGGATTTTTACAGCGATACGCTTGACGTTATCGAGCAGAAAGGTATCGATGCCGTGTATGCTGAGGTGGGTCGTGAGATAGCCCTTAGCGAGGGTACTGTATTGCAGCTTATCGGGCCTGTCGGCAGTGATTATGACGACCTTAACAGCTATTCTGTAGTTGCAAGGCTGGTGAGCGGTAATTACAGCTTCCTCTTCACAGGTGATATGGAAAAGGATGCGGAGCGCGAGATGACAGATGCTTGGATAGACATCAAAGCTGACGTACTAAAAGTAGCACATCACGGAAGCTCCACTTCAAGCTCGGATGAATTTATATGGCGCGTAAGACCTGAGTACGCTGTTTTCAGCGTGGGCAGGGATAATTCTTACGGTCATCCTACCGATGAAGTCATAGAGCGTATCATGGCGACGGGATGTGAGATGTTGACCACGATGCAATATGGAGATATCGTGTTCGTCACTGACGGAAATGAGCTGAAGCTGGTAACAACAAAGGGAGGCGCAGACGCGGCATGATGATAGTTGACAGGATAGAAAGCGGTAAAGCTGTTGTCTTGCAGCAGGACGGCAAAGTATTGAATATAGACCTTGAAAACCTCCCAGATGGCATTCGTGAGGGAAGCGTGCTGAAGCTGACAGAAAACGGATTTCAGCTTGATATCACGACTGAAAAAGCACGACGAAAGACTGCTGCAATAAGGACGAAATTGCTATTCAAGAAGAAATGATATACTAAGAGGCGGATACATCATCCGCCTTTTCGTCAAACTGCACAAAACCGACCGCTCCGATTGCACAAATACAAGTAAAACCACGTTTTTTCGGTTATCGACTTGTAGCAGTGCGAAAAAAGTAGTATAATAATCAGTGGCGAATTTTCAGAATAAATAATAGAAAGAGATGTTGAGATTGAAAAGAGATGACTTAAGGAATATTGCCATCATCGCCCACGTTGACCACGGCAAGACTACGCTGGTTGACGAGATGCTAAAGCAGGGCGGCGCATTCCGCGATAATCAGGTCGTAAACGACAGAGTAATGGACAGCAACGATATCGAGCGTGAGCGCGGTATCACCATCCTTGCAAAGAATACAGCGTGTATGTACAAAGGCGTGAAGATAAACATCGTCGACACCCCAGGCCATGCCGATTTCGGCGGAGAGGTAGAGCGTATCCTCAAGATGGTAAACGGCGTATTGCTGCTTGTCGATTCTTTTGAGGGTACTATGCCTCAGACGCGCTTCGTACTTCAGAAGGCACTTGAGCTTGGTCACAAGATAATCGTTGTTGTAAACAAGACCGACCGTCCCGATGCACGTAACAAGGAAGTAGTTGACGAGGTGCTTGAGCTGCTGCTCGACCTTGACGCTACCGAGGAGCAGATAGACAGCCCTGTAGTATTCTGCTCGGGCAGAATGGGCGTTGCATCCTTCTCGCCCGACCACATGGGCACAGATTTCAAACCGCTGTTCGACAAGATAGTTGAGCATATCGATCCTCCCGAGGGCGATGATGAGGGCGAGCTTCAGGTGCTTGTTTCTTCCATCGACTACAACGAGTATGTCGGCAGGATAGCTATTGGTCGTATCGAGCGCGGCGTTATGAAGCAGAATCAGGAGGTAATGGTGTGCGATCACCTTGGCAGAACAGACCCGTTCAAGTCCAAGATCGTTTCGCTGTATCAGTTCGAGGGTCTTGGCAAAACACCCGTACAGGAAGCTAAGGTCGGCGATATCGTGTGCTTCTCGGGTATCGAGGGCGTTACCATCGGTCAGACTATTACATCCGTTAACTGCCCCGAGCCGCTGCCCTTTGTAAAGATCTCTGAGCCTACCGTGGAGATGACCTTCTCCGTAAACACCAGCCCCTTTGCAGGCAGAGAGGGCAAGTTCGTTACCTCCCGTCAGATAAGAGAGCGCCTGCAGCGCGAGTTGTTAAAGGATGTATCTCTTCGCGTTACTGACAGCGACACGCTTGACGCGTTCAACGTAGCAGGCAGAGGCGAGATGCACCTGTCCATCCTTATCGAGAATATGCGCCGCGAGGGCTATGAGCTGTCCGTCAGCACACCGCGCGTACTCTACAAGGAGATAGACGGCGTAAAGTGCGAGCCTGTAGAACGCCTTGTTATAGATGTTCCCGAGGCAGCAGTCGGCTCTGTTATGGAGAAGATAGGTCAACGCAAGGGTGAGATGACCGATATGCAGCCCATCGGCAACCGCACAAAGCTTGAGTTCCTTATCCCGTCGAGAGGTCTGTTCGGCTACAGAAGTGAATTCATGACCGACACCAAGGGCGAGGGTATCATGAACTCCGTATTCGACAGCTACCAGCCTTATTTCGGTGATATCCCGAGAAGAACTGTCGGCTCGCTCGTAGCGTGGGAGGACGGTCAGGCTATCACCTACGGTCTGTTCAATGCGCAGGAGCGCGGTACATTGTTCATCGGCGCAGGCGTACCTGTGTACGAGGGCATGATCGTCGGCGTATCCCCCAAGGCAGGCGATATCGTAGTTAACGTGTGCAAGAAGAAGCACCTCACAAATACGCGTGCAAGCGGCTCTGACGACGCGCTGCACCTTATTCCGCCCAAGGTCATGAGCCTTGAAGAGAGCCTTGAGTTCATCCAGGACGACGAGCTTGTTGAGGTAACACCCAAGAGCATCCGCATCCGCAAGGTCATCCTTGAGCGCGACCTGCGCCTCAAGGCAGAAGCAAAGAGCAAGAAGCAATAATTCCATGCCGTACCTGTCGAAAACGATCGGTACGGCTGTTTTTCGAGGTCGTGTTATGGCAAAAGACTTGACAAAGGGCGCGGTAACGCCGCTGCTGCTGAAATTCTCATTACCTCTGCTTATCAGTGTAGTGTTTCAACAGCTCTACAGTATAGCTGACAGCGTTATCGCAGGCAACTTCATCAACAAGGACGCGCTTGCCGCCATCGGCGCATCCTACCCGATAACCATGATATTCCTGTCCATCGGCACAGGCATGAACATAGGCTGCTCCGTTGTTATTTCGACATTCTTCGGCGCAAAGGATATCAGAAGCATGAAAACGGCGGTGTTCACATCGCTCATATCCAGCCTTACGCTTGCGTTGATACTGTCGGTAGTTGGCTTCGCTACCAGCGGGTTGTTCTTAAGGCTGCTCGGCACTGATATCGCGCTGATGAAAGACGCGCATAGTTATCTCAATATCTACGCATTCGGACTGGTATTCCTATTTATATATAACATTTGTACGGGCATCTTCACAGCGCTCGGTGACTCCAAAACTCCGCTGTATTTTCTTATCGGCTCTTCCATCGGAAACATTCTGCTTGATCTCCTTTTCGTCGTGGTCATCCCGTTGGGAGTAGCAGGTACAGCCTGGGCTACGTTCATCTGTCAGGGTGTCTGCTCGGTGCTTGCTTTCATCGTACTGATGCGTAGAGTAAGCGCAATAAAATGCGATAGTTTCCGCTATTTCGACTTGCGTATGCTTGGTAAGATATCCACGCTGTCAGTGCCAAGCATATTGCAGCAGAGCTTTGTATCAGTCGGCAACCTGTTCATACAGGGGCTCGTCAACTCCTGCGGCATAGATGTCATGGCAGGCTACTCCTCCGCGATAAAGCTCAACACCTTTGCTGTTACCTGCTTCGGAACGATAGGAAACAGCGTTTCCAGCTTTTCCGCGCAGAACACAGGCGCCCTTGAATACGACCGCGTGCGGAAGGGCTACAAGACAGGCTCGCTGCTTGCTGTAGGCATAGCGGCAGTGTTCTCACTGGTATACGTCATCTTTGCCGAGAGTCTTATCTATATATTTATGGACAGCGCCGATGCGAACAACGTCAATGCCGCAGAAGCGGGCAGGCAGTTCCTTACTATAGTGTCGCCGTTCTTTGTCACCGTCGGACTGAAACTGAATTCCGACGGTGTGCTTAGGGGCTGCGGCAACATTAAGGCGTTCATGATAACCACATTCTCTGATCTCGTGCTGAGGGTCGCATTCGCATTCCTGCTGTGTCCTCACTACGGCGCGATGGGTATATGGCTGTCGTGGCCTGTCGGATGGACGATATCCGCAATAATGTCGAACCTGTTGTACTACCGCCACCAGCGCACAAAAATGAAGATCTCGCAATAAAACATCACCGCCTGTCGAGTTTTGGCAGGCGGCGATCATTTTTTTCGTTTTACTGAAAAAGCGGTTGCAATTTCCTGTGTTTTGTGGTAAAATA
>SVMQ01000152.1 GCA_015067375.1 Oscillospiraceae bacterium
ATCTCCTGCAGCACATGGGGATGTGAGCCAATGATGATATCCGCGCCGCTGTCAGCCATGAACTGCGCCTCATCACGCTGAGAAGAAACGATACCGCGCGAATTCATCATGCCCCAGTGCTGATAGGCAACTATGTATTCCGCGCCGCTCTTCTTCGCTTCATCCACAAGCGCGGTGAAATAGTCGCGGCTGTACTTGCCCCAGACGCGCTCGTCATCAAACTTAGGGTCATTGTATTTCTGACGGTTAGCCGCCATAGTGCAGGCAATAAGCGCCACCTTTATTCCCTTGACATCGCGCATGATAAAACCGTCGCCAAGCGTACCGACATTCGCCATTCCCTGACGTCTGATGTGCTGCACTGTCTGCGACAATCCGATATATGCCGTATCGCGGTTGTGGTTGTTTGCCGTTACCATCACGTCAAAGCCTGCGTGTGCTGCCGCTGTCACGAAAGAGGACGGCGAATTGCAGTTAGGCGCACCGCTTTCAAGGCGCAGCTCCTCATACTCATAGGGCGCACCGTCGCAGCAGGTGGTCTCAAGCACGCCCACCGAAAGGTCGGCAGCCGTGAAAATATCGCGCACCGCGTCAAAGCTTCCGCCGAAATCAAAGTTGCGCTTTTCAGCAATACGCTGATGCGCCACCGCGCACATAAGGTCGCCCGTAAACATCATGACAGCCTTTGTGTCAGCCTGCGGACGTTTCCTGTCAACATACACCTTTGTCGTGAATTTCTGATTATCAGCCGATACTGTTATATGTGCAACACCTGCGGAATGTGCGTGTATCATACCGCCGTTTCCGACAGTCGCTACCGCCTCGTTATCGCTGGAAAAATACGCCATCGGGCTCTTGTTCCTGCACTCCCACTTCATCTGACCTGTCTCGCCCAACGGGATACAGATGATCTTCTGTGCCTTTAGAGTTTCGGAGATAGGCACGAACCCTGCCTTATCCGAAGCCTCGCCCTCACGCTCAGCGCCCTTTTCATAGCAGAAAGCGCTCACCGCCGCAAGGTACTTCGTGCCGTTCTCAAAGCCGAAAAGCTGCTTTGCCGTACCCTGCGCATAGCGCTTTTTTATGCACTTTTCGGGCGCACTTTCCTTGTAGAAATGTATGATATATCCATCAGCACCGTCCACAGCGCTCCAGTTGACATACACCGCACGGTCGCGCGGCTGTACAGTAACATTTGATGGTGCAGCAAGCTTCTTAGCCATTATATTCAACTCCTCAGATATCGAATTCTGTGCGAAGCGCGTCAAGCTTCTCATAGTTGCGGTACAGTGAATAATATGCGCCGCAGAAATGCTGGATATCGTCTATTCTTATACGATAGCCGTCATGACGAACGAAAAACGCACCAAGTATCTTTTCAGGGAACTTGAGATACATCGCGTACTCAGGGTAAGCATAGCCGTTGAGCATGAACCATGCACGATGGAATACCGTTTCAACGAACCTCTTCACATCGAACTGCTCCAGATAATCCACCTTATAGCCGCCCTCAACGATACGCTCATACAGCTCGTAGGTAACGCACAGCAGCTCAAGATATGTATGATAGGTGGTCTTTTGATTATAGATACGCTCCATATTGACCTGCGCGTTTTTCAGGCCGAAGGCGAAGTACTTCTCCTCGGGGACGTGCTTTGTAAGCTCGTTCATCGCGTATGCTACCCAGTGGTCGCGGTACTTTTCGTAGCCGCAGCGGATAAAGCGGTCTACCGCCGTTTTCGCCGCATCCAGCCAGCGCTGCTCCTTTGTGAGGGAATACAGCCTCACCAGCGCAAAAACAGCCTCGCCGTCATAATACACGATGCGGTTCTTTTCTTTCAGCGAAAGCTCAGGGAAATTGAGGACATGAACGAACTCGCCCGTTTCCTTGTCCATCATTTCGAGGATACCGTTACCTATCTCAACGCACAGCTTTTTGTATTTGTCAGTACCCACCGCGTCCATATACTCCGTCATAACGAGTATCGCAACGCCGCTTCCGCCAAGCTTTACCTCGCGGCTGGAAAGCTCCGCGATATAGGCGGTGTTCTCCTCTTCCTTAGGCTTCTTGTATTTGTAGAACGAGTGCTTCACAAGGTAGCCGAGCGCCGACTCAATCTTCTGCAGCGTGAACCTGTCCTTTGTTATGCGGTAGGCGCACACAAGGCTCCACACCGAGCTCGCATGGCGCACCATGTTGTAGCCTGGGATGATCTTGTGATATATCGGGTAGATGCCATAGTCGAACTTGCCTGCAAGATCCATCTGCATCGACAGAAATTCCGATGATGTTGTAACGACGTCCAGCGCGTGCTGCTTTTCAAACCTGTCCAGCTTTCGTCTGCCGCAGTCGTAGCCTGCACTGTACAGCGGATGCACCTCGTTTTTGTCATCGCAGAAAAAGCTGATGCAGTCAAAGGTAACTATCTCCTCAGGCAGCGCTGTGAGCGGCTGTGCGCCTATAGACTTAAGGTGCTTGTTCACCGCGTCAAGCTCTATCGTTTTCTTTTTGTATGTAATAACACGGCTGCCGTTCATCTCAGCCTCGATAAGCGCTGTTGCAAACCCGTCGTCAAAGGATATTCCGCGGCGGTAGTATTCGTTGTAGCCCTCCGCTATCTCAGCGATGACATCAGCAAGCTCCTCGCGCTTCGCGCTGCACATAACATCCGCCTTGACCCAGCGCGCGTCATACTCCTTCGAGTTGACAAAGCGCCTTGCAGCACTGACCGCGCCATACCAAGCCTCCTGCATCGAAGAAGCCGCACAGCGAAGCACCTTTGCACGGGTATGACTATCGCATACCGAAACGAATGCACAATAAAGCCCGTTTGTATCTATGTCAGCGGAATGCTCCTGCTGCAGCTGTGACCAGTCCTTTCCGTCAAGAAACGCCTGCTCAAGCAGCTCCGCCTTTTTATTGAAATCCAGCACGCATATCTTCATACAGCACCTCGTTGATACTCTTTGCTGCACCAACAAAAGAGTATAGTTATCCTAGTATACTTATATTGATTATAACCCATTTCGGTTTGTTTGTCAACACAAAACGCGTACTCCGCCGCTATATGCAACAAAGTACGCGTGGTATTATTTCCCTGTTTTTGCGCGGAACGCCTCGTTCAGCTTTTGTGCGACAGACTGCATCGCTTCGTCACTGACCTTGACCACGCACCTGTCGTATGTCACAAGTCCGTTAGTTTCATCCTCCACATCGCTGACCTGCGTAAGCACCGCGGCGCAAAGCCCATCATCTATAGCAGGTACTATCTCCTCCTCGTAAAGCTTCCTCAGGTCATTCGTGAACTCCTCTGTAGTCGCACAGGTCTTGTAGCCGTAGTTCTTGTCAAGATTGAAGCTGTGTCCGTCTATCTTGCAGGAATATCCGCCGAATTCCGACAGCACAAGAGGACGGTCGGGGCGCGCTTTCAGCTTTATCTTCCTGAAATATATATGCTCGCTGGTGACATCGCTCTCCTTTTCATTGAACCAACCCGAAGCAGCATCCCAGACGCGCGTTTCATCCAGCGGCTTCAGCTGACGGAACACCTCGTCCGCATCAAACTGTCCCCAGCCCTCGTTGAAGATAGTGTAATAGCAGACACAGGGATGATCATACAGCAGAGCTATCGTGTTTCTGCAGTCGCTCATGAACTGCTCTCTGCGCCGCCTGCTCGCACGATGCGATATGCCGCGCCTTAATCCGACCGTAGGCAGCGCGGTATCTATGAAGAAATTATATGCGCCGCTGTTCACCATATCCTGAAATACTATCATGCCGTATTTATCGCAATAGTAATAGAACAGCTCAGGCTCTGTCTTGATGTGCTTTCTCAGCATATTGAAGCCAAGCCGCTTCATGGTCTTTATGTCCCATTCAAAGCCTGACGGCGACGCGGGCAGGTATATCCCGTCGCTGTAGTAGCCCTGATCCAGCAGTCCGTGGAAAAAATACGGCTTTCCGTTAAGACAGATGTATGCCTGTCCATCCACCTGCTGTACACTGACTGTGCGAAGCGCAAAGTAGGAGCTTATCTCATCCTCGCCGCTAGTCAGCGTAAATTCGTACAGATACGGCTGCTCAGGCGACCAGTGTACAGGGTCGGGGATGTCTATCGTCACGCTGTCACCGTCAAAGCGGCGCGTAAGCTCTCCGTCGGGAGCGGAGATGCGCACTGTCTTTTGCGCCGCACCGCCCTCAGTCTGTATCGTGATGCTGTCAAGGGATGGCGTCAGCCTGAGCGAGCGCACATAGTCATTCGGCACGCTCTCTATCCACACAGGCTGCCATATTCCGCTGATGGAAGTATACCACATTCCGCCGCGCTTTCTGCGCTGCTTTCCGTAAGCAAGCTCGGTATCAAGAGCGTCCGTTATCTCTACGCGCAGGATGTTTTCACCCTGCTTCACGCACTCCGTTATGTCAAACGAAAACGGCAGATAGCCGCCTGTATGCTCTCCGACAAAGCTTTCATTGACCCACACCCTTGCGATCTGGTCAGCCGCACCGAAATTCAGCAGCAGCCTGCCGCTGTTGAAGTCATCGGGCAGCGCAAAGCTCCTGCGGTAGATATAGCGCTCATCCTTGGCGAGAGCGCGCTGTATTCCCGAAATGCGCGACTCAGGCGGAAACGGCACTCGAATAGCGCCGAGAGCCTTTTCCCCTTGTGCGCCCTGCACGCTGAGCTGCCAATCACCGCACAAAGAAAGCCATTTGTTTCGCTTAAACTGTGGTCTGGGATACACATTCCAGCCGTTGGCGATATCGTCCTCAAACGGTGTCCACAGCTGACACAAACGCGGTGCAGACATAATATTACCTCCTGTCAGAGCATTGAATATAGTAATAATTTTTTCCAAAAAAACACAAAAAATCTATTGACACAAAAAATCAATGGTGCTATAATAGCAAACGGAGAAAGAAAGGTGATCGACATGAAAAACTCAAAAGTATTGAAACTAAGCATATCATCTATGCTGGCGGCACTGGTCTGCGTTGCCACCATCATATTCATCATACCCATACCGCTCGGCGGTTATATCAACCTCGGTGATGGATTTGTGCTGCTCAGCGGCTGGATACTCGGCCCTGCATACGGCTTTGCAGCAGCGGCGGTCGGCTCTGCACTGGCAGATGTTTTCAGCGGATATGTGATATATGCGCCTGCGACCTTCCTGATAAAGGGTCTTATGGCGGCGATGGCGGCAGTTATCGCGAAAAAGCTTGCAGACAAAAGCGGCAGGCTCTTCACCTCGCATATCGTGAGCGCTGTCACAGCTGAGATCATCATGGTCAGCGGATACTATCTGGCTGACGCAACGATACTGAAGCTCGGCTTCACGGGAGCGGCGGCGAATATCCCCTGGAGCTGCATACAGGGACTTGCAGGCGGTGCTATCGCAACGGCGCTGGCAGCGATCATCGCAAAGACCAACGTGCTGAAAAAGGCCGACCCGTATGTAATAAACCACATAAAATTATCTTAATAATATCAGAGGGTGCATGATGATGCACCCTCGCTTTTTATCTGTTATCTGAAGCTCGGAAGCTCGTCAAGCGTTATCACATAGTCGTCGTTGTAGATCTGTTTAAGTGTATCGACATCGTTTTCCTTTGTGATGTAGTCAGTATGCCATGTCATGAAATAGCACCACTTAGCGCCCTTATCTGTAAGCTGCTCCGATGTGGGGATAGTGCCGCACTCATGGAAGCAGATAGGCTTTCTGTCGCCAATGAGGTACTCGCACACGCGGTACAGCACCTGATTTGCGCCCTTGGTGTAGGAGTCGCCGCCTACGATATCGCAATACTCGTCGCCGGGGTACCAGTCCACAGCATCCTTACCCATGGAGTGCGAATATCCAAGCACCCAGATAAGGTTGTTAAGA
>SVMQ01000153.1 GCA_015067375.1 Oscillospiraceae bacterium
GCTGGATTATCTGCGCCGTAAACCCATTATATCTTCTGCGGCATTTTTTCAGCTTCATATCGAGGTACTCCACCTCTATGCTCTCCCATCGCGTTACAGGCTTTGTTCCGCTGTGGGAAAGACAACCTTCCTCTGTTTCATAGCTTTTCGGTGAATGCCATTTTATCACTGGATCCAGCATTACCGTGTAGCGCGGTCCATCCTGAAATACGATGATGCGCTTAAGTACGCCTATCATATTAGCAGCCATTCCTACGCACTCATGCGAATGTGCTGCAACTGTGTCCAACAGATCCTGTGCAACAGAAATATCCTCTGCGGTTGCGGATGTGGACTTCATTGAAAGCAGGAAGTTATCCTTACATATCGGTCTTACCATAATTGCTCCTTTCAGTAAAAGCATACAGGCGGCACACCGCCGCCCGTATAATTATATCATAACATACTTCAGCACAAACAGCGCCGCAAGAACATACATCAGCGGAGATATCTTCTTGAACTTGCCTGCTGCCATGTTGATAACTACATAGGAGATAACGCCCATCGAAATACCCTCAGAGATGCTGTACATGAACGGCATAGCCATGATCGCAATAAAAGCAGGAACCGCCTCGGTGAAATCAGTAAAATCTATCTTTACGATAGA
The DNA here is from genome assembly GCA_015067375.1 of Oscillospiraceae bacterium. GTDB lineage: Bacteria > Bacillota > Clostridia > Oscillospirales > Ruminococcaceae > CAG-115. The sequence goes on from SVMQ01000153.1 coordinate 647, forward strand.
AGTCATCATCATAAAGCCTACCATTACCAGTGCAGGTGCGGTAGCAAACGACGGGATAGCAAGGAATATCGGTGACAGCACCAACGAAATGCCGAACAGCACACCCGATGTGAGCGCGGTAAGTCCTGTTCTGCCTCCTGCAGCAACACCCGAAGCACTCTCAACGAAAGTTGTAACGGTAGATGTACCAAGGCAAGCTCCTGCTGTCGTACCCACAGCGTCCGCCATAAGCGCGCCTTTTATCTTAGGCAGCTTGCCATCCTTATCCAGCAAGTCAGCCTTTGATGCGACACCCATAAGTGTTCCCAGAGTATCAAACAGATCAACAAAGAGGAACGCAAAAACGACTACCACAAAGTCCAGTGACAGTACCTTAGAGAAATCCATCTTCATGAATATCGGCTCAAGCGAGGGTACCGCAATGCCGCCGCTGAAATCAGGGAACAAGCTGTGGCACTCAAGCGCCTCGTTCGGGACATAGAGTCCTGTCAGTTCACATATCACACCCAGCAGCCATGTACCGAGTATACCGAAAAGTATGCCGCCCTTGACATTCTTGACCATAAGTATAGCAGTGCCGAGAATACCGATAAGCGCAAGCACTACGCAGATACCCTGAGAATTGAATGTTTCTGCTTCAACTGAGCCTTTAAAAGAAAACAAAGAAACAAGCGTGCTGGAGTCAACGACGATATTTGCATTCTGCAAGCCGATGAAAGCAATATACAAGCCTATTCCGACCGTAACTGCGTGCTTGAGATTGAGCGGGATTGCATTGAAAATCGCCTCTCGTACATTGGTGAGCGACATCACGATGAACACTATACCCTCAACAAAAACCGCCGCAAGAGCCATCTGCCATGAATATCCCATGCTCTCAACAACAGTAACAGCGAAGTAAGCATTAAGTCCCATACCCGGCGCAAGCACGAACGGATAGTTTGCCACAAATGCCATGACAAGCGTTGCAATGAACGCACTGATAGCCGTTGCAGTGAATACAGCGCCTTTATCCATGCCTGTCGCGCTAAGGAACATTGGATTTATCGCAAGTATATATGCCATCGTCATAAACGTGGTAACACCTGCAAGCACTTCTGTCTTTACATCCGTCTTATGCTCTTTCAGGCGGAAAATCTTTTCAAGCAGATTCATAATTCCTCCGATTTTCAGAAAATTCTACATATATGATAGCACATCCTGCCGATTATTTCAAGTCATGGCAGAAAAATTCCCAGCACCAGCATTATTACGAGCAGCACGATATTCACCGCCATAAACACCGCCATGTATCTTCCCTTCTGCGCGTCCTTTGCTGCGCTGTAGCAGCGGAATGAGATAAGGCTCGCAAGCGATGCGACAGGCGTACCAAGACCGCCGATGTTCACTCCCTTAAGCAGTGCATCAGCATTTTCCGTGAAGCCTGCCAGCATCGCTGCAGCAGGAACATTGCTTATCACCTGACTAAGTAAGGCGGACACAAGGAGCTCTTTGCCCGACAGCAGGCCTGCAACAAAGCTCTCCACTGCTGCGATATTGCCGAGATTTCCGACAAACACGAAAAAGCACACGAACGTCGCAAGCAGCGGATAATCGACCATGAGCAGCAAACGTCGATCGCTCACAAGCACCGCAAGCAACGTTAATGCAAGGCAGATGTACTCGCTCACAAGTCCCGCAACAGACAGCACACATACCGCAAACACCACCATGTACAGCGGAAACCGCCAGCCGAGAGCAAGCGTTCTATGCTCAGACGGCGGCTGCAGCTCGCCTTTCTTCACCAAAAGCACACAAGCGCACAACAGCAGATATCCTGCCGCTCCAAGCAGCAGCACCGACGAGAAGAACGCGCCCATAGTCATATCATAATGACTATATAACAGCAGATTCTGCGGATTGCCTATCGGGGTCATCATGCTTCCGAGATTTGCCGCTGCCGTTTCGATAACAACGGTCATGATAAGCTGCGAGCTCATCCCTCCGCCCGCATACAGCCCCAAAGTCAGCGGAACAAAAGTGATAAGAGCAACATCGTTCGTGACCAGCATCGAAGAGAAAAAGCAAAGATTCATCAGGATGAATGCAATTACCCTAGCTGAGCCTGTGCCTGACAACAGCTTTGCCGACAGCGCATCGAACACGCCAAGTCTGCGAAGTCCTGCAACTGCCGCCATCAGGCAGAACAGCAGTATTATCACCTTGTAGTCAACATAGCCGAGATAATCCTTGTTCGGCGGCACAAAAAATGCCGATATACCCGCCGCAACAAACGCAATAGTGAGGACGACATTATCGCCCATAATTTTCAGTATTTTATTCATATTTCATCACATAAAAATTCCGCTGTACGCGTTCGCTTACAGCGGAAAGTATAGATTTCTTGTATTTATTACTTCTTGCTCTTTGCAGCAGGCTTAGCCTCAGCCTTGGGAGCAGCTTCTTTCTTTGCAGCAGGCTTCTTTGCACAAGCCTTCTTTGCAGGAGCCATTGCAGCATCCTTCTCAACCTTTGCAGCAGGGATAAGTGCAGCGAGAGCCTTGAACTTTTCAATGTCGCCCTCTACCTTAACATAGCCGTTTGCAATAGCGTCATCCATAGAAAGTGCGCCTGAGAAAAGCTTGTCAAGTGTTTCAGTGGAAGCAGTAACAGTTGCCTGTTTGTCGATATACTCGTAAGGCATTACGGAAACTGCTCCGTCCTTAACTTCGATATACATATTTTCAGATACATCCAGAAGATTGAAGTGAACAGCCACAAGCTCCTTGAACTTCTTTGCCTTTGCCTTGCTGCCCTTGAGGTATGCGCCGATCTTTTCGCTAAGCTCAATATTATTCATGCCAAATCCTCCTGTAATGATTGTTCAAAAGTCATTGATAACAGCAACAGATACAATCTGTCAAGCTATTAAAAAGTATACCACATAGACAAAGTATTTTCAATAGTCATTTTCTATAAATTTACTTATCAAACAAAGGGTTTTTCATGAGATTGTTAAAAAAACGACCTTATTTAAATGCCTCTCAACCTTTGTGAAATGCTGCGTCTGCTATCAGCAACCATGCGTGGTCTGGGCGGAGCTACAAGCAGTTCCAGACGAACTCTGTCGCGGTACTCGGGTCTTACCATGTAATATACATAGCTTTCAAGAACATTCTCCTTAGCAAGCACTCTGCCCTCTATCTTGAAGTTGTTGTAGCCAAGCTCCATGTACTTATCTAAATTCTCACGGGGTACGAACGTTGAATACTTCTGTATCGCATAGAAATTGTAAGACGGATTGGGACAATCAAACTCTCTCGCACCGAGCAATGCATCATCAGTAGAGAGGCTTGCGGTCATTGTGCTGCATTTACGCTGGCACTCGCCAAGCACCTTGTAATGCTCGCCGCGGCGCGGGCACTTGGGTATGCAATAGGGGTTGATAAGTATCTCGCAGCGGCTGCGATATTCTTCGGGGATCTGTGCAAGGCGTTCGAAATCATTGTTCCAGTTGTAATCCAGAACGACCAGTTTATAATCCTTCTGAAGCTCCGCGATAAGTCCGTCGTGATCGCGTATCTCCTTACAGGTGGAAGAGATAAGAGGATACTTTGGATACTTCTCGCGCACATACTCCTCCAGGACAGCAGTGTTGCAGATGATCTCATTCAGGCCATTCTCCGCTTCCTTGCAAAGGCGGTTGCAGAACGGATCCTTGAGATCCTTTTCTGTGATCGTGGGATTTGTAAAGGTGTAACGGATCGGAACATTACGCTCATTGAACTGCTTGATAGTATTGGTGACCTGCTCTCTGCTGGTGTAACCGCCGAGCGCTCTTCCTCCGTTCCACAGTGCAGGCGCAAAGCATCCGAAGCACGAAGCGATCTCAACTCCGTCATAAAAATATTCAGGATGTTCAGCTATCATGTCGATAAGATTAAGATTCAATTCCCAATGCTTGTGGAAATCAGGTATATGGAACTTCATTTTCATAAAACAATACTCCTATAATCAAATATAAAATACGACAATTTAATTATATATTATTTTATGAATAATGTCAAGCATTATATTTTCTCATAATGACAGCAGCCGCTTACATTACAGGTTATGTGTGTGATATCGTCAAGAGTGCATATCCCGTCCTGCTGCCAGCGGCAGCTCTCACTGCAAAGCACAAGATTCATAATACTACCTCCGAAAACACTGTGTTGATATATTGCGCCGCCGCATCTGCTTTATTCCACAGCGGATGTGGCAAATTCTGCAGAGCTTATACGGTGTCAGTTTTGTACTAATTGCTGTCGTTTTTGTTGTTGAAACAGACACGGTTTCATGGTAAAATCAGAATATAAGATATCGAACTGCATTTGAAATGCTTTTATTTGAGGTGATATTATGGCTAATCCTTATCTTCCACGATGGGAATACATCCCCGATGGCGAGCCGCGCGTTTTCGGCGACCGCGTTTATGTTTACGGCTCACATGACAGAGTGGACTCCATCGACTTCTGCGACTGCAAGCTCAAGGTTTGGTCGGCTCCCGTAAACGACCTTAACAGCTGGATCTGCCACGGAGATATCTTCCGTACCCGCGACGGCGTTGATGCCCCCTCAGATGTTGACTGGACGGATAATCTGCTTTTCGCGCCTGATGTAGTTGAGCGCGAGGGCAAGTATTACCTCTATGCATATATCGTTGGTGCAAAGGGCTGTGTTGCAGTCGCTGACAGACCCGAGGGGCCTTTCAAGCTGCTGTCAAAGTATGTGTACAACGTGGAGGGTCACTATGACGACGGTACATTCATCGACCCAGGCACACTGGTGGACGACGACGGCAGAGTTTATGTCTACTGCGGATATCAGGGCAGCTATATGTGCGAGCTGAAGCCGAATATGTACGAAATGGTGGACGGCACATATCAGCCCGACATAATCCCCGTGAGCGAGCCGCATAAGTTCTTTGAAGCCTGCTCTCCGCGCAAGGTCGGCAACACCTACTACATGATATACTCGCCGCAGAGAGGAAGCTGTCTTGACTATGCGACATCCGACTCGCCGACAGGCCCTTTCACCTACCGCGGCACTATCGTTGACAACGGCATTGACTACCCGGGCGGCAACAATCACGGCTCTATCTGCAACATCAACGGTCAGTGGTATATCTTCTATCACCGCATGACGAATGGCACTATCATGTCTCGCCG
>SVMQ01000154.1 GCA_015067375.1 Oscillospiraceae bacterium
TGTCGGCCTCCTTTTCGGTCAGCAGCGGCTCGATAACGCCCACCGCCTCGCACTGATAGGACGCGCGCACCTGCGTCACCGCAAGGTCGTGCAGCCTGCCTGCGTTGGTGGAGCCGTGAAGCACTACCTCCCTGCGCACCAGCTGCTCATAAACGCTGTCGCCGTAGAATGCCAGCACATTCGGGCTGTACTGCGACGCTTCCCTTTCTGTCAGAGCCATTTCATCAACCTTTCAGTATGTAGTAGACATAGCTGTACTCCTCACAGTGCAGCTCGAACATATCCGCTTCCTTTTTCAGCTCGCCCATGCCCGAAAGCACGTCGCCGTCGCGCTCGCCCGAAAGCTGCTCTGCCGCCTGCATCAGCGGCGCAAAGTAGCCCTTTGTCCAGTCAGACCGCGGCGATATGCAGAAGTCCTCCACCTTGAAGCCTGCCGCCTTTGCCTCCTGCAGCGCCTTGTCCAAGGGCTGCATCAGCCCATAGCGCTTTCTGCAGTAGCTTAGAGTATCGGGCGACGGGTCTATCAGCCAGCACAGCGCACGGAATACCACCGTGCCGCCTTTTTTGCAGCACTCTCTGAGCTGCTCCAGCCGCACGGAAAGCGGGTCAAACTCAGCGACGCCGTTATACCACAGCACGTCGCATTCCTTTGCAGGCTCAGGCAGCGCGAAGCTGTCGGCATACTGCATACCGTCCCTCACGCGGCTCTTTTCGGTGATGTACGCGGTCGTAGCGTAGCCTGCCTCTCTGAGCAGCTGCGGAGTTACCGCCTCGTCCCCGAAATAGAACGCGCTTGCGCCTTTTAGCATGGATATCACCCTGCGCGAGGTAGCCTCGCTTCCTGCACAGGAGCGCTCCGTCGTCTGATAGAGTTGGCTGATAAGGTTCATGCAGACCTCCTGTCATATAGTAGGTTATAAGAACCGCACGCCGTTTTCCAAATCAAAGATTTGGACGGCTGAGCGAACCTTTGAATATATGTTCGCTGCTTCGCAACTGCTGACTTCGTCAGCTTAAGAGAACTCCGTTCTCTTTACATATATTATAAGAACCGCACGCCGTTTTCCAAATCAAAGATTTGGACGGCTGAGGTATAATGTGGTCGCTTCGCTCCGATGTTCATTCTCGCCGACAGTGGGTCGGCGTTTTCCTTCGGAAAAACGAACGAACTCAAAGCCTTTGAATATATGTTCGCTGCTTCGCAACCGCTGACTTCGTCAGCTAAAGAGAACTCCGTTCTCTTTACATATATTATCTGATATAATTGAACTCGAAATCGAAGATGGACACAAGGTCGTCCTCCTGTATTCCCTGTCGCTCCAGCTCGTCGATGATGCCGCTTGAACGAAGCACGCGCTGGAAATACTGCAGGCTCTCGTAGTCCTCCATATTCACCGTCATGAGGATGGGCGCAAGCCACTCCGCATCCACGACGTAGACATCGTCTATCTTCTGCACCGTGAAGCTGTGCTTCTCGCTCTCCATCTTTTCAAGCTCCTCGAGCGTCAGCGGCTGCACCTCAAAGCGCTTTGCGGGCGGCAGCTTGTCAAGCTCCTCGGTAACGCAGTCTATCAGCGCGTCGGTGCCCTGTGTGGTCGCCGCGGATATCGTGAAGAAGGGCAGTCCCTTTGCCTCGATGTACTCGCGGAATTCCGCTATCTGCTCCTCGGTCGCCATGTCACTCTTGTTCGCCGCAACTATCTGAGGGCTTTCTGCAAGCTCCTCGGAGAAGTTGGCAAGCTCCAGATTTATCTTCTCGAAATCGTCCCTGGGGTCGCGGCCCTCGATGCCCGAAACGTCCACAACGTGAACGATAAGGCGGCAGCGCTCAACGTGGCGCAGGAACGCGTGTCCCAGACCTATGCCCTCGCTCGCGCCCTCGATAAGACCGGGGATATCCGCCATGACGAAGGACTTCTCGCCGCGCTTTACAACGCCCAGCACGGGGGTCAGCGTGGTGAAGTGGTAGTTTGCTATCTTAGGCTTTGCGGCGCTGACAACGCTTATCAGCGTGGATTTTCCGACATTCGGGAAGCCCACCAGTCCCACGTCAGCAAGCAGTTTAAGCTCCAGCACGACATCGAACTTCTCTCCGGGGAAGCCCGGCTTTGCGAAGCGCGGTATCTGCCTTGTGGGGGTCGCGAAGTGCTGATTGCCCTTGCCGCCCCTGCCGCCGCGCGCAACAACAACAGGCTCGTCGTCGGAGATGTCCGCCATAACTCTGCCTGTGTGCGCGTCCTTTACGATAGTGCCGCGCGGAACGCGGATAACAGTAGGCTCCATGGACTTGCCCGAACAGCGGCGCGCACCGCCGTTCTCGCCGTCGGGAGCAACGTATTTTCTCTTGTAGCGGAAGTCTATCAGCGTGGACAGGTTGTCATCGGCAACGAACACGATGTCCGAGCCTTTGCCGCCGTCGCCGCCGTCGGGGCCTCCTGCATTGACATATTTCTCTCTGTGGAAGGAAACCGCGCCGTTGCCGCCGTTTCCTGCTTTGATGGATATTTCTACCTTATCGACAAACATCGTATTCCCCTGCCTTTCATTTTAACTTAGTATTATCCTGAATTACCGCCCTATACGACAAATAAGGCGGATAAAAAATCCGCCTTATGATGTTACCGTTTTCGGGTAATTAGTCAGCGTATACGCTAACCTGCTTTCTGTCGCGGCCGAGACGCTCGAACTTAACCTTGCCGTCTACCAGTGCGAACAGTGTGTCGTCAGAACCGATGCCAACGTTGTTGCCTGCGTGGATGTGTGTACCGCGCTGTCTAACGAGAATGTTGCCGGCCAGTACGAACTGACCGTCAGCGCGCTTTACGCCAAGTCTCTTGGACTCGGAGTCACGGCCGTTCTTTGTAGAACCTGCACCCTTTTTATGTGCGAAATACTGTAAACCTAATCTTATCATTGTATTATCCTCCTGTTACTTTGTTTCAAGCTTAATCTTCCTGTGCTCCTGTGCGATATACGCGATATGCGCGTGGAGCGATGCTATCAGCTGTCTTGCAGGCGCGCTGTCGTCTTTCAGCGTCAGCCTTACCTCGTTTTCAAGCACCTCGACCGAAGCCGCCGCGCCGAAGAACTCGGTTATCGTGTTGCAGGTAAGCTCTACCGCCGAGGTGATAGCCGCACAGACTATGTCATTGCCCTCAGTGCCGTAGCCCGCATGACCCGAGACCGAAAACCCCGAAAAACCGTCGCCCTGCTTGTAGAAAACAGCTTTGAGCATTATGCGTTGATAGCTTCGATTCTTACCTGGCTGTAGGGCTGTCTGTGACCCATCTTTCTCTTAATGTGCTTCTTGGGCTTGTAAGTGAAAACTGTGATCTTCTTAGCCTTGCCATTCTTCAGGAGAGTAGCCTTAACGCTTGCGCCGTCAACATAAGGAGCGCCAACGGTAACGCCGTCGTCCTTGCCTACCATGATAACCTTGTCGAATGTGATCTCGCCCTCTGCTTCGAGCTTCTCGATGAAGAGGATATCGCCCTCTTTTACCTGATACTGCTTTCCGCCTGTTTCGATTACTGCGTACATAATTTTTACCTCATTTTTATCAGACTCGCTGCGTCAGGGCGCACTTCTGCTTAAAAGACCCTGCACATGCGGCGAGATTATTATATCACAACAAAAACCGTTTGTCAAGCATTTTTTTCAAAAATTAAGTCGTTAAGGCTCACAGACCGTAATTTTTAGTAAAAACATTTCCATATCATTGACAGAACAGTAAACCTATGGTATAATGGAAAAATCACGGCGAACAAAGACGCTTTGTTCTATATCACAAATCATACAAGCTAAGATATGCAGCGTTAAAAAGAAAGGGGTTATTAAATTGACCAAGCAAATTGTAAAACCAACCATACCCGCCAAGATCGCCAACATCCACACCATATTTATTATGTGTGTATGTGTTCTGTTCGGAATACTCAACCTTGTTTCAAACGAGTTTATCGTTGGCGCGCTTGTTATTGCTGTCGGCGCTGTAGTCTGCGCTTTATCTTTCATATTCAGCAAAAAGTTCTCTGTTGTTACACGAGGATTTATCTTAACGATGATCCAGATCCTTATGGTCATCGTTGCATCTGCATCCAAGCATTCCATGCAGGATATGTTCCCTCTGTTCCTTGCCTCTATGGCAATATCCGCGATCTATTTCAGCAAGCGCTGCGTGATCACTCACTGGATAATCATGGACACCGCCGCTTTACTTGGTGTCGTGTTCAATGATTTCTTCTACGGCGGTGCTGATTTTGCAGTTCTCGCAAAGGGTCTTGCCGGCATCAATTCAGGCGCTTTCATTATCCTCTATCTTCTCAACACCAGCCTCTCTTTCATTGCTGATGCACAGAATGCAAAAGCCGAGGCTGATATGCTTGTTGAAAAGGTACAGGCCAACACCGAGGAGACCGAAAAGCTGCTTGAGCAGCAGCGCAAGGTCGTTGAGGACATCGCTGCCATCTCTGCTACGCTGGCAGTTTCGGGCGAGAAGATGAACAGCATCGCCTCCAGCATCACCGACGCTGCCGACACACAGCAGACCGCCATTGCAGGCATCTCCGAGGATATGGGCATAATCACCGCCGAGACCGCGAACAGCCTTGAGGCTGCCGGAAAGGCATCCGAGACCGCGGCGGAAAGCACGCGCCTTATGAACGAGAGCAACGCCGAGATGCAGAAGATGATCGACGCAATGACCGAGATCGAAAGCACCTCCGCGAAGATCAAGGAGATCGTAGACACCATCGAAGATATCGCGTTCCAGACCAACATCCTCGCGCTCAACGCGTCCATCGAGGCGGCACGCGCAGGCGCTGCAGGCAGGGGCTTCGCGGTAGTTGCCGACGAGGTGCGCAACCTTGCAGGAAAGAGCCAGACCGCCGTGGAGCATACCACACAGCTTATCGCCGCGTCGCTTGAAGCCGTACAGCAGGGCCGCGAGGTAGCCGATACGGTAGCATCGCGCATGGGCGCTGTCATCAGCTCCGCCGAGGAGAGTGCAGGCTACGCGGACAGCATCGCAAAGCTTACAGAAAAGCAGGCTGACGCCATCGCCGCAGTGCAGACACGCGTAGAGCAGATATCCGCGGTCATCGCACAGACCACGCAGACCGCCGTGGAGTGCGCCGTTGCCGCAGGCTCTGTCGCAGACGACACCAAGCGCATGGACAACATCGTGAGCGAGTTCAGATAATTTACATATCCAACACGAAACGGCAGGGTGAGAGCATCCTGCCGTTGTTTTTTATGTGGGGGCGATAAATAATCAATGTGCGCATTGCAACGCATACCGTAGGGACACAGCGCGCTGTGTCCGCAACCTCACACGCCACCTCGCAAAATCCCCATATCGTAGGGGCGGCGACCTGCCGCCCGTCGCCTACATATTATCCGCCAATGCCCAAACATCCGCCCGTTTATTCCGCGCCGCGTTGTCGCATCGGCGCGACATCATCATACGCGCCGCACAAAAAAACGGGCGGCTACCATTCCGTGTTTTATTAAATCCGTATTTGCACGGGGACACGGCGTACTCCCTCCCGCGCCGCGACGGATGGGGTGTAATTACGCGGCGCATCGCAAAATTCCCATATCGTAGGCGCGGCGACCTGCCGCCCGTTAACCATCCGCCCGTCGCCCACAAATTATCCGCCAACGTCCAAACATCCGCCCGTTTATTCCGCGCCGCGTTGTCGCATCGGCGCGACATCATCATACGCGGCGCACAAAAACGGGATGATATCCGCCCCTGCCATTCCGTGTTTTATTAAATCCGTATTTGCGTGGGAAC